>RXJC01000296.1 GCA_003963435.1 Bradyrhizobiaceae bacterium
AGAGAGTGCGCAGTCGAATTGCAGCCAGTCGCGGTCGGGGCGCATGCCGCCGTAGCGGATCAAATTGCGGGCGTCCTGGTGGCTGAAGAGGTTTTCGCCCGTGGCCATCGGGCCCGGATAGAATTCGGCCAGCGCGGCCTGCAGCGCATAGTCGAGGGGATCGCCGACCTCCTCGTACCAGAACAGCGGATAATCGCGCAGCATCTTGGCATAGGCGATGCCGGTCTCCAGGTTGAAGCGGCCGTTGGCGTCGACGGCGAGTTGCGCGTCCTTGCCGATCTCCTTCAGCACCGCCTCGATCCGGGTACGGTCTTCGTCGATCGGCGCGCCGCCGATCTTCATCTTGACGACGTTGTAGCCGCGGTCGAGATAGCCGCGCATCTCGCCGCGCAGCATCGAGAGATCCTTGCCGGGATAATAATAGCCGCCGGCGGCGTAGACGAAGACGCGCGGATTGGCGGTGACGCCGTGGCGCTCGGCAAGCAGGCGAAACAGCGGCTTGCCGGCGATCTTCGCCACCGCATCCCACACCGCCATGTCGATGGTGCCGACCGCGACCGAACGCTCGCCGTGGCCGCCGGGCTTCTCGTTGGTCATCATCGCGGCCCAGACCTTGTCGGGGTCGAGATTGTCACAGGCCTCGTTGAGCAGCGACTTCGGATCGGCCTCCGTGATGCGCGCGGCAAAGCGCTCGCGGATCAGGCCGCCCTGGCCGTAGCGGCCGTTGGAGTTGAAGCCGTAGCCGACGACGCGCCTGCCGTCGCGCACCACATCGGTGACGACGGCAACGAGGCTGGTCGTCATCCTGGTGAAGTCGATATAGGCGTTGCGGATCGGCGAGGAGATCGGCTTGGTGATCTCGCGGACGTCGACGATGCGGACGGACATTTGTTTTCTCTTCCTGGCTAGCTCTCTCCGCTCGTCATGGCCGGGCTTGACCCGGCCATCCACGTCTTTGCCACGGAGCAAGTTCGAAGACGTGGATGCCCGGGTCAAGCCCGGGCATGACGACGGAGGGTGTGGCGCGCCGACGCGCAGTCGCTATTTCTTATCCCTGAAATACGGCTCGACCGGGCCGTGCACCTTGATGGTCAGCGGGTTGCCGTGGCGGTCCTTGGCGTTGCCGGCGGTGACGCGGACCCAGCCTTCGCTGATGCAGTATTCCTCGACATTGGTTTTCTCGACGCCCTTGAAGCGGATGCCGACGTCGCGCGAGAGGATGTCCGCGTTGTAATAAGGGCTGTTCGGATCGACCGACAGTCGATCGGGAAATTCGTCGCTCATGATTGTCTCGCTTACAACAGTGTTTCGATTTGATTCCGCAATCCTTCGGGCCGTGCGGTCGGCGCGTAGCGCGCGACCACCTTGCCGGCACGGTCCACCAGGAATTTGGTGAAATTCCACTTGATGGAGGCGCCGAGAAGTCCGGATTGCTGGCGTTTCAGGTACTCATACAGTGGATGCGCCTTCGGCCCGTTGACGTCGATCTTCTCGAACAGGGGAAAGGTGACGTCGTAATTGGTCGAGCAGAATTCCTGGATCTCTTTCGCCTGCCCCGGCTCCTGCGCGCCGAACTGGTTGCAGGGAAAGCCGAGCACCGAGAAGCCGCGCGGCGACAGATCGCGATGCAGACCCTCCAGGCCGCGATATTGCGGCGTGAAGCCGCATTTGCTCGCAGTGTTGACGATCAGCAGCACCTGCCCTTCGAAGCGGCGCAGGGCGACCTCCTCGCCGGCAAGCGAGTTGGCCTTGAAGTCGTAGATGGCGGTCATCGCTAACCCACGGGATCGATCGGTGACGGCGGCACGCCGCCGGCCTCGATCGCCTCGCCCGCGAGCAGGCAGAGATCCTCGCGGTACCGGCCGGACACCACATGCACGCCGACGGGCGCCTTGCCGACAAGGCCGGTGGAGACCACGAGACCCGGCAATCCCATGAAGGGAATCGCGATCTGCGGCAGCTGCGCTTCCCACACCCGCTTGAAGGATTCGTCGTCCTTGCAGTCGAGATGATCGGGGAACGGCAGCTCGCCGGACACCGGCGTCAGCAGCACGGCGTACTTCTCGAAGAACAGCATCCAGTCGCGGGTCAGCGTGGCGCGCCGGGTCAGCGCCTTGGCGTAATTGGCCTGGTCCATCGGGGTGACCCTGGCGCGGTTGCCGCGCAGGCACGCCAGCGCGCCGGGATCGCCCTCGCGCTCGGCCATTTCGAGCTGCGCCTCATAGCCGTCGCCGAGCCAGAGCTTGATCTGCCACTCGACCGCCTCGCGCATCGGCGGGGTGTCCTCGATCACATCGACGGTCCAGCCGGCGCGCTCCAGCCGCTTGCCGGCGTCGCTCACCGCCGCCTTCACCTCCGGCGTGGTGGCAAGGCCGCCCGGATTGAGGCAAAGCGCCGCGCGCTTGTCCCGTGCGGGGCCCTGCAGCGGCACCGGCACGAACCAGGGGTCGCGGATGTCGCGGGCCGACATGGCTTCGAGCGAGATGCGCAAATCGTTGACGGTGCGCGCCAGCGGACCCGACACCGCCATGATCTGCGGCCCGATCGGGCGCTCCGGGAGCGCCGGGTTGAAGGCGGGGATGCGGCCCAGCGTCGGACGCAGGCCGTGAACGCCGCAGGCATAGGCGGGATAGCGGATCGAGCCGGCGATGTCGGTGCCGTGGGCGATGTGGCCGATGCCGGCCGCGACCGCCGAGCCGGCGCCGCCGGAGGAGCCGCCCGGCGTCAGGGACGCGTCGCGCGGGTTCTTGGTGTCGCCATGGATCAGATTGGTGGTGAACCAGCGATAGGAGAAGGCCGGGCAATTGGTGCGGCCGAGCAGGATGGCGCCCGATTTCCGGAAATTGGCGACCACCGGATTGTCCTCGCGCGCGATCAAATCGCGCTGCAGCTTCAAGCCGTTGGTGGTGGCAAAGCCTTCCTGGTCGACATTGGCCTTGATGGTGACGGGCACGCCGGCGAGCACCCCTAGGTCCTCGCCCCTGGCGATGGCGGCATCGACCGCGTCGGCCTGCTTGAGCACGTCCTCCGGCCGGTGGTCGATCACGGCGTTGAGCTGGGGATTGACGGCATCGAGCCGGGCGAGCCCGGCTTTGGCGGCCTCCCTGGCGGAGACCTTCTTGGACTTGACGAGGGTGGCGAGGTCGGCGGCCGACAGGCGCCAGAGATCTTGCATGGCTTGCTCCGTGTAACCGGCGTCTTTTAGCGCCGGGAACGCGGCAAAGCCATGTGGATTTCGCAGGGGCGAAGGGCGGGGTTGATGCCGGGTCGTGCCTCATTCTCCGTCATTGTGAGCGAAGCGAAGCAATCCAGAACCCCTCCTTGGAGGCAGTCTGGATTGCTTCGTCGCAAGAGCTCCTCGCAATGACGGGGAGAGAGCGGTGCACCCCTACTGTCGCCCCTAATGCCGCGTCGCCGAGGGATCCGGCACGTCCAGCAGCGCCTCGGTGAAGGGGAACTCCAGCACGATCTCGCCTTCGGCGTCGGTCACCTCGATCACCGCGTCGAGCAGGGCCCGCTGGGCGCCCTCGGACTTCACCACTTCCAGGATCATCTGGCGGGCGACCTCCCAGGCGCGATCGGGGTTGCGCAGGTCCTCGCCGTCAGGATCCACGATCAGTTCGTCGCCGATGCGGGTGTTGAAGAAATATCTGGGCATGCCTGATCCAATGGGGTCGTCCGCCGACGATTGGAAGCCGTTCCTTACTCACAACTGGTTTATCCCGACAGGGATCACGACCTATCGGCGGCCTTGCGTAGGGCATCTTTACGGCCGCAATGCGCTTTTAAATACGCCGCGCTTCGCAGTGCAGCAATTCCGCAAGCCTACTACCTAGGTCCGGGAAAATTTCACTAGCGAACTTCTGCGCCCGCATTAGTTTATCACTCGGGCGGATACGTCCGAATTCGCAAAAATGGAGAGCCGAAAATGGCATGGAAAGCCCCGAAGATCGTCGAAGTGCCCTGTGGCATGGAAATCAACATGTATGTGAGCGCCACCCGCAAGTAAGCGGCTGGCAATCTTGCGTTCTGCGGCGGTGGATCTTTCGGTCACGACGCGTTTCCGAAAGAAGGAATCCGTGTCGGCGTTTGCGTCGGCCTGAGATCCACCGCGCGTGTTCCTTCCAGGAGACGGATCATGCTTCGCGTCGTCGTCCTGGGCGCCGCAGCCGGTGGTGGAGTTCCCCAGTGGAATTGCGGCTGCGAGGGCTGCCGGGCGGCCCGCAATGGCGGACCTGAGCTGCAGCGGACGCAGGCCTCGGTCGCCTTCAGCGGCGACGGTGAGAATTGGTTCCTGATCAATGCCTCCCCCGATCTGCGCCAGCAATTGAACGCCACGCCGCAACTGCACCCCAGGGCCGGGGCGCTGCGCCATACGCCGATCGCGGGCGTGATCCTGACCAACAGCGAAGTGGATGCGGTGGCGGGCCTGCTCTCGATGCGCGAGAGCTCGCCGTTCACGATCTATGCGCACGAGAAGGTGCTGGCGATCCTTGCCAGCAACAGCATCTTCAACGTGCTGAACGAGAAGCACGTGCGGCGCCAGCCGATCGGGATCAATGAGCCATTCGAGCCGCGGCTGACCGATGGCGCGCGCTCGGGACTGGAGGTGCGGCCCTTCGCGGTGCCCGGCAAGTCGGCCTGGTATCTGGAAGGCAAGGTCCATCCGGGCGGCCAGAGCGGCGACGGCGATACGCTGGGCCTGAAGATCACCGACAAGTCGACCGGCAAGTATTTCTATTTCCTCGCCGCCTGTGCCGAGATCACCGACGCGCTCAAGGCCGAGATCGACGGCGCTTCGCTGGTGTTCTTCGACGGCACGGTCTGGACCGACGACGAGATGATCAGGCGCGGCCTCGGCCACAAAACCGGCAAGAGCATGGGACATGTCGCCATGTCCGGCGACGACGGTGCGATCGCGCGGCTGGCCGATCTCAACATCGGCAGGAAGCTGTTTCTGCATATCAACAACTCGAACCCGGCGCTGCTGCCCGCCTCGGCTGAACGCAAGACTGCTGAACAAGCGGGATGGCAGATTCCCGCAGATGGAACGGAGATCGTGCTGTGAATGCGTCAATGGCTGGAATGACTGCACTCTCGATCGGCAAGGATATCAGGCTCAACTCGGCCGAGGAGCTTGAGGCGACGCTGCGCCATATCGGCGCGACGCGCTATCACAGCCTGCATCCGTTTCACAAGCTGCTGCACGGCGGCAAGCTGAACAAGGGCCAGGTGCAGGCCTGGGCCCTGAACCGCTACTATTACCAGAGCACGATCCCGATCAAGGACGCGGTGGTGATCTCGCGCTTCCGCGACCGCGCCACGCGCCTGGAATGGCGCCACCGCATCGAGGACCATGACGGCGACGTCGGCAGCGAAGGCGGCATCGAGCGCTGGATCAAGCTGACCGAAGGCCTCGGCCTCGACACGGCCTACGTCGAATCGACCGAAGGCATCCTGCCGGCGACGCGCTTCGCGGTGGAGGCTTACGTGCACTATTGCCGCGAAAAAAGCCCGCTGGAGGCGATCGCCTCCTCGCTGACCGAGCTGTTCGCGCCGAGCATCCACGAAGAGCGCATCGCGGGCATGTTGCAGCACTACGATTTCGTCAATCCTGATACCATGAGCTACTTCAAGCGCCGCCTGACCCAGGCGCCGCGCGATGCCAATTTCGCGCTCGACTACGTCAAGAGGCACGCCACCACGCCGGAGCAGCGCGCGCAGGTCTGCAACGCGCTGATCTTCAAGACCAACGTCTTGTGGGTCCAGCTCGATGCGCTCTATTACGCCTATGTCGAGGGCAACATTCCGCCGGGCGCGTTCGTGCCCAAAGCGGGCTGAGAGGAGCAGGGATGGCCGGGCCGCGGAACATCAGCGTCAGCGAGGCAAGCCGCCCCGTGCTGCCGCGGCATGCCAAGCTGAAATATGACGACACCCGCAAGGTCTGGGTGATCCTGGCGCCGGAACGGGTGCTGGCGCCGGACGAGATCGCAGTCGAGGTCTTGCAGCTCTGCAACGGCGAGCGCAATGTCGGCGACGTCGCCGATCAACTCGCGGCGAAATACGCAGCTCCCCGCGAGGCGATCCTGGCCGACGTCATCGTCATGCTGCAGGATCTCGCCGACAAGGGCTTCCTCACCGAGATCAGGGAGAAGACGTCATGACCGACGTGACCATCCCACCCAGCGACAGCCTCGCGGTGCTGGAGAAGCAGCGCTCGACGGCGGAGACGTTCGGCATCCCGCTCGCCGTGCTGCTGGAGATCACCCATCGCTGCCCGCTGCAATGCCCCTATTGCTCCAACCCGGTCGAGCTCGACCGCTCCGGCAAGGAGCTGACCACGGAGGAATGGAAGAAGGTCTTGAGCGAGCTCGCCGAGATCGGCGTGCTACAGGTGCACTTCTCCGGCGGCGAGCCGACCGCGCGCAAGGACCTCGTCGAGCTGGTCAAGCATGCCAGCGACGTCGGCCTCTATACCAACCTGATCACCTCGGCCGTGCTGCTGACGCGGGAGCGGCTGAGTGAGCTTGCCGATGCCGGGCTCTGCCACGTGCAGATCTCGTTCCAGGGCATCGAGGAAGGGCTTTCCGATCGCGTCGCCGGCTACAAAGGCGGGCACCGCAAGAAACTCGAGGTCGCAAGATGGACGCGCGAGCTCGATCTGCCGCTGACCGTGAACGCGGTGATGCACCGGCAGAATTTGCACCAGCTGCCTGAGATCATCCAGATGTCGCTCGATCTCGACGCCGACCGGCTCGAGGTCGCCAATGTGCAATATTACGGCTGGGCGCTGAAGAACCGCGCCGCCTTGATGCCGACCGTGGCGCAGCTGGACGAGTGCACCGAAACCGTCGAGGAGGCGCGCGAGCGGCTCAAGGGCCGGCTGACCATCGACTATGTCGTCCCGGATTATTACGCGCTGCGGCCGAAGAAATGCATGGGCGGCTGGGGCCGGCAGTTCTTCAACATCTCGCCCGCCGGCAAGGTGCTGCCCTGCCATGCCGCTGAGAGCATCACCGGGCTCGAATTCGAATCCGTGCGCTCCAACCATTCGATCGCCTGGATCTGGCAGAACTCCGAGGCCTTCAACCGCTATCGCGGCACCGGCTGGATGAAGGAGCCGTGCAAGAGCTGCGAATTCCGCGAGATCGATTTCGGCGGCTGCCGCTGCCAGGCCTTCGCGCTGACCGGCGACGCCGCCAACACCGATCCCGCCTGCGCGCTGTCGCCGCTGCACGAGACCATCTTCAAGCAGGCGGAAGCCGAGGCCGAGGGCGAGACCAGCCGTTTCCTCTATCGCAATTTCGCCGGCGGCACCCTGGAATCCGAGAATGGGACCTGACGCCGACGCGGCGGCATCCGCCAGGCGTGCCGATCCCTTTGCGCCGCTGACCTCCGACATGCTCGACGTCGGCGACGGCCACGAGCTCTATGTCGAGAGCGTCGGCCGCAGCGACGGCATCCCCGCGGTCTATCTGCATGGCGGCCCCGGCAGCGGATGCCAGCCCGACCACCGCCGGCTGTTCGACCCCGATCGCTTCTGCGCCGTGCTGTTCGACCAGCGCGGCTGCGGCCGCAGCCGGCCCAAGGGCTCGCGCGAGCACAACACCACGGCGCATTTGATCGCGGACATGGAGAAGATCCGCGAAAAGTTCGGCTTCGACCGCTGGATGGTGGTCGGCGGCTCCTGGGGCGCGACATTGGCGTTGGCTTATGCAGAGGCGCATCCGGAGCGCGTTTCAGGCATTGCGCTGCGTGCGACGTTCCTGGGCACGCGGGCGGAGGTCGAGACGGCCTTCACCTCCCGCCTGCTGCAATTCTATCCCGCGCTCTCCGAGGATTTCTTGAGCGTGCTGCCGCCGGAGGAACGGGACCGGCCGGTCGAGGCCTATTATCGCCGCATCCTCGATGCCGATCCCGCCGTGCACGGCCCCGCGGCGCGCGCCTGGCACGACACCGAGCGCGCGTTGTCGGAACACAAGCCCGCCAAGACGCGGCTGGACCTGGCCTCCCTGAACGTCTGGCGCACGCTGCCGGCGACGCCGTTCATGGAGGCGCATTATTTCGTCAATGACAGCTTCATGAGCCAGGACCAGTTGCTGCTGAACGCGGGCCGGCTCGCGGGCATTCCCGGCATTATCGTGCAGGGCCGTTACGATCTGTTGTGTCCTCCCGAGATATCGCACGCGCTTGCGAAAGTCTGGCCGGGTTCCGAGCTTCGCGTCGTGGAAGAAGCCGGGCATTCGCTCTATGATGCGGGCGTGAGGGACGCGGTGATGAAGTCGATCGCCGACCTCGCATCGAAGATCGGGCGATGAGAGGACAAGAACAATGCCGCTCGCCGGGAAAGGCATGCTGCTGACGTCGATGAATATCGACGCAGCCGACGAGGCGGATTTCAACCGCTGGTACGATCGCGAGCATCTGGAAGAGCGCGTCGCGATCGACGGGTTTCTCGAAGCGCGGCGCTATGTCGCGCATGCCGCCAATCCCAAATACCTCTCGCTGTACTCGACCGAGACGCTCGAACGTGCTCGACAGTCCGGCCTACCGGGCGCGGCTCGCCAATCAGACCGAATGGTCGCAGCGGAGCATGGCGCGTTTCAAGGACATGTTGCGCGTGGTCGCGCGCATCACCATCAGCAAAGGCACCGGACGCGGCGCAGCGCTCGGCCTGGTGCGGCTGCGGCCGACGCCGGACGATGCTGGCGCCTGGCGTGATGCACTGCAAGAAAAGCTGAGGCCCGAAACCCACGACGGCATCATCTCGATGCATCTGCTCGAAAGCGAGCCGGAATTGTCGGGCGCGACCGCGGGAATTCCAGCGACGCGCAACGAAGGCGCGCGCGACTGGTTCGTGCTGATCGACGGCACGCAGGTCGGCGCGGTCTCGGCCGTCATCGCCGAACGCTTCACCGGCCCCGCTGCATCGCCCTTCCCGCCCCCGATCTCCGTCGGCACCTACTGCCTGATGTGGGACCTCGCGAAGAGCGATCTCGCGCGGAGCTGACGCGTTCGCACGCATCGCAACATGCTGCACCGCACGCATCTCATGCGCGCCGTTAATGCTATGCGCGCGTAGCTCCCATGAAAGCGGGGACGCGCGCAAATTTGCCGTTGTACTTGGGAACGGTTCTAATAAGCTAACCCAATGACGTCATTCAGAAACCAGATCGAGACGCGTTAAGCGTCCGCCCAGCTCAAGAAAAGGCCGCGGGGGTCTTTGAGCCTGCGCGGACAGGGTAGGAATGAAACCGACCGATATCGCGGCCCCCGACTACTTTCACAAAGTGGTCGATTGCCAATGGGCCTGTCCCGCACACACCCCGGTTCCCGAATACATCCGACTGATCGCCCAGGGCCGCTACAGCGACGCCTATATGATCAATTGGAAGTCGAACGTGTTTCCCGGAATCCTGGGACGCACCTGCGATCGTCCGTGCGAGCCGGCGTGCCGGCGTGGTCGCGTCGAGGAAACACCCGTCGCGATCTGCCGCCTCAAGCGCGTCGCCGCCGACTTCAAGGACGACATCAAGCAGCGCCTGCCGCACCCGACTGCGAAGAACGGCAAGCGCGTCGCGCTCGTCGGCGGCGGTCCGGCATCGCTGACGGTGGCGCGCGATCTGGCGCCGCTCGGCTACCACTGCACCGTGTTCGACGGCGATCCCGAAGCCGGCGGCATGATGCGGACGCAGATCCCGAAATTCCGCCTGCCCAATTCCGTCATCGACGAGGAAACCGGCTACATCCTGGGTCTCGGCGTCGACTTCAAGGGCGGCCACCGCATCGAAAGCATGAAATCGCTGCTCGCCGAGAAATACGACGCGATCTTCGTCGGCTCCGGCGCGCCACGCGGCCGCGAGCTCGACATTCCCGGCCGGAAAGAGGCCGCCGCCAACATCCATATCGGCATCGAATGGCTGGCCAACGTGTCGTTCGGCCACACCGACAAGATCGGCAAGCGCGTGATCGTGCTCGGCGGCGGCAACACCGCGATGGATTGCTGCCGCACCGCGCGCCGGCTCGGCGGCGAAGAGGTGAAGGTCGTCGTTCGCTCCGGCTTCGAGGAGATGAAGGCCTCGCCCTGGGAGAAGGAGGACGCGCTCCACGAGGACATTCCGATCCTCAACTTCCTCGTTCCCGTCGCCTTCCTCCACGACAATGGCAAGCTCACCGGCATCACCTTCCAGAAGGTGAAGGCCGAATATGACGCCAAGGGCCGCCGCAACCTCGTTCCTTCCGGCGAGCCGGACCAGACCTTCGAATGCGACGACGTGCTGGTCGCGGTCGGCCAGGAGAACGCCTTCCCCTGGATCGAGCAGGATTGCGGCATCGAGTTCGACAAATGGCACATGCCCAAGGTCGATCCGAAGACGTTCGTCTCGACCAATCCGAAGGTGTTCTTCGGCGGCGACGCCGCGTTCGGCCCGAAGAACATCATCTGGGCGGTCGCACACGGCCATGACGCCGCGCTGTCGATCCACAAGATGCTGTCGGGCGAGGACATCACCGAGCGCCCGCTGCCTGACGTGCAGGTCTCGTCGCAAAAGATGGGCATCCACGAATGGAGCTATGACAACGACATCTCCGTCGACAAGCGCTACAAGGTGCCGCATCGCGACAAGGTTGTCGCGCTGAAGGACATCCGCGCCGAGGTCGAGCTCGGCTACGACGTCAAGCTCGCGCTCGGCGAGGCGCATCGCTGCCTGAACTGCGACGTGCAGACCGTGTTCTCGACCTCGCTCTGCATCGAGTGCGATGCCTGCGCCGACATCTGCCCGATGGACTGCATCACCTTCACCGCCAATGGCGAAGAAGGCGACCTGCGCCAGCGGCTGAAGGCGCCCTCGGCGCATCCGGACCAGGACCTCTACGTCTCCTCTGACTTGAAGACCGGACGCGTGATGGTCAAGGACGAGGACGTCTGCCTGCATTGCGGGCTGTGCGCAGAGCGTTGTCCCACCGGCGCCTGGGACATGCAGAAATATTTCATCGAGATGACTCACGCAGGTTCGACATGTCCGACAAAAAGCCGATCAGCAGCGTAAACGACTTCGTCGTCCGCTTCGCCAACGTCAACGGCTCGGGCTCGGCCAGCGCCAACGAAATGTTCGCGCGCGCGATCCTGCGCCATGGCGTGCCGGTGTCCCCGCGCAACATCTTCCCCTCCAACATCCAGGGCCTGCCGACCTGGTACGAGGTGCGGGTGACGGAGGACGGTCATCTCGGCGCCCGCGGCGGCGTCGACATGATGGTCGCGATGAACCCGCAGACCTGGGACAAGGACGTCGCCGGCATCGAGCCCGGCGGCTATCTGTTCTACGATTCCACCAAGCCGATGCCGTCGACCAAGTTCCGCGACGACATCACCGTGATCGGCGTGCCGCTCACCGCGATCACGAATTCCACCTACACCGATCCGCGCCAGCGCCAGCTGTTCAAGAACATCATCTATCTCGGCGCGCTCTCGGCGCTGCTCGACATGGACCCCAAGCTGATCGAGCAACTGATCGGCGAGCAGTACAAGGGCAAGGAGAAGCTGCTGTCCTCCAACGTCCACGCGCTGCATCTCGGCCGCGACTGGGCACTGCAGAATTTGAAGTGCCCGATCGGGCTTCGCGTCAAGAAGTCCGACAAGGTCGGAGACCGCATCTTCATCGAGGGCAACAGCGCGGCCGCGCTCGGCGCCGTCTATGGCGGCGCCACCGTGTGCGCCTGGTATCCGATCACGCCGTCGTCGTCGGTGGCCGAGGCCTTCACCGCCCACTGCAAGAAGTACCGGCACGATCCCGAAACCGGCAAAGCCAAATACGCCATCGTGCAGGGCGAGGACGAGCTGGCCTCGATCGGCATCGTGATCGGCGCCTCCTGGAACGGCGCCCGCGCCTTCACCGCGACATCAGGCCCCGGCATCTCGCTGATGACCGAATTCATCGGCCTTTCCTACTTCGCCGAAATCCCGGCCGTGATCATGAACATCCAGCGCGCCGGCCCCTCGACGGGCATGCCGACCCGCACCCAGCAATGCGACATCATCGCCTGCGCCTATGCTTCGCACGGCGACACCAAGCACGTGCTGCTGTTCCCGGAAGACCCGGCCGAAGCCTTCGAGTTCGCGGCAGCCGCGTTCGATCTCGCCGAGCGGCTGCAGACCACGATCTTCCTGATGCTCGATCTCGACATCGGCATGAACCACCGGCTCTGCCGCCCGCTGAAATGGGACGATGCCAAGCAATATGACCGCGGCAAGGTGATGACTGCGGAGATGCTGGAGGAAGGCCGCGACTTCGGCCGTTATCTCGACGTCGACGGCGACGGCATTCCCTACCGCACCTATCCCGGCACGCATCCGACCAAGGGCTCCTACTTCACCCGCGGCACGTCCCGCGACCGTTATGCGCGCTATTCCGAGGAAGGCTCGGTCTACGCCGACAACATGCAGCGCCTGGTGCGCAAGTTCGAGACCGCGCAGGACCTGGTGCCGCGGCCGCTGCAGGCCAATGCGGAACGGCCGACCAAATATGGCGTGATCTATTTCGGCTCGACCTCGCCGGCGATGGACGAGGCGATCGGCCTGTTGGAGGCACGCGGGCATCAGCTCGACCGCTTGCGCATCCGCGCCTTCCCGTTCCACTCCAGCGTCGCGAGCTTCCTCGCCGAGCACGATTTCGTCTACGTGGTCGAGCAGAACCGCGACAGCCAGCTCCGTCAGCTCATCGTCAACGAAAACGGCATCGATCCCGTCCGCCTCGTGCCGATCGTGCATTACGATGGCACGCCGATCACCGCCCGCTTCATCGCCAAAGCCATCGGCGACCACCAGGATCACCTCAAGGTGACCCCGCTCCGCAAGGCCGTGTCATGATGTTCCCGTCGCTCTCTCCGTCGTCATGCCCGGGCATAGCCGTTCGAAGGACGGCGTCGCTTCCGCTTGCCTATGCCCGGGCATCCACGCCTTTCTTCCGTGCCGCCAAGACGTGGATGGCCGGGACAAGCCCGGCCATGACGCCGCGGAAGCTTCAGGTGCTCTCATGACCTACATCGCGAAACCGAAATTCCATCATCCCGGCCTGAAGAAGAACGAGCTCGGCTACACGCACCGCGACTACGAGGGCA
>RXJC01000505.1 GCA_003963435.1 Bradyrhizobiaceae bacterium
GATACCAATAGCGCAGGATCATCGCGCCGATACGGTGGATGGAGATGCCGGTGTGCAGGGATATATCGGTCATCGGGGCGATCCGTAGCCCGGATGGAGCGCAGCGTAATCCGGGGCCCCGGTCGCCCGTGGCACGATCCCCGGATTGCGCTGCGCTCCATCCGGGCTACGGCTCCGCATGCTCATCTTGCGGCCTCCTTCGCGCCGTTCACCCGGCCCCGCGCGACGTCGAGAAACACCTCCTCCAGCGTGGTGCGGTTGTAGCGGGCCATGATCGCCTCGGGCGTGTCGTCGTCCTCGATGCGGCCGCGCTTCATGATGATGACGCGGTCGCAGAGCCGCTCGACCTCGAGCATGTTGTGCGAGGCCAGCAGGATGGTGGCGTTGTTGTCGCGGCGATAGCGCTCCAGATGCGCCCGCACCCAGTCGGCGGTGTCAGGATCGAGCGAGGCGGTCGGCTCGTCCAGGAGCAAGAGCTCGGGCTGGTTGATCAGCGCCTTGGCCAGCGCGACACGGGTTTTCTGGCCAGCCGAGAGCTTGCCATTGGCGCGGTCGATGAAGTCCGTGAGGTCAAGATCCTCCGCGAGCTCCTTGATCCGGCCGGCGAGGTTCTTCACCGCATAGAGCTTGCCGAACACGGTGAGGTTCTGCCGCACCGTGAGCCGCATCGGCATGTCGACATAGGGGCTCTCGAAGTTCATGCGCCCCAGCACGGAAGCGCTCTCCTCGGGCATCCGATGCCCGAGCACCTGCACCCGGCCGGAGGTCGGCAGCACCAGGCCCATGATCATCGCGATGGTCGTGGTCTTGCCGGCACCGTTGCCGCCCAGAAGGCCGGTGATGCTGCCGCGCGGCAGGACAAAGGAGATATCGTCGACGGCGCGGGCCTGCTTGTAGACCTTGACGAGGTGCTCGACCGCGATCGCCGCGGGCGAGCTGCGCTCCGCGACAGTCGGCCGACTTGAAGCCTCGTCATTCTCGGTCATGCTGACCGTTCTTCTGCTATTGCGGCAGGGAGCGCAAGGCTTGTAATCCGGTGGTTCCGCGAGCCCAGCGTTTGTGACCTTGGAAGGCACCGCCACATTGGCCGACATGACCGAAATTGCCGCCTCCAACTTCCGCCACGCGCAGCGGCATATCCGCCTGGATACGATCCTGCGGCTGCGCTGGCTCGCGGTGCTGGGTCAGCTCGCCGCGATCTTCATCGTGGCGCAGGGGCTGGAATTCAACGTCGAGATCGTCCCCTGCGTCAGCATCATCGCGCTGTCGGCGGCGCTGAATCTGGCGCTTCAGACCGCGGCCAATCCGATGCACCGGCTGGAGCCGCTGCAGGCGGCCGGACTGCTCGCGCTGAACATCGTGGAACTGGCCGGCCTGTTGTACTTCACCGGGGGCCTGCAGAACCCATTCTCGTTCCTGTTCCTGGCGCCGGTGCTGATCTCGGCCACGGCCCTGCCGGCGCGCTTCACCTTCGGCCTCGGCTTGCTCGCGGTGGCCTGCGCCTCGGTGCTGTTCTTCTTCCATCTGCCGCTGCCCTGGGATTCCGACGATCCGCTGGTGCTGCCGCCGATCTATCTCGTCGGCGTCTGGCTCTCGATCGCCCTCGCGATCGGCGTCACCAGCCTCTACTCGTTCCAGGTGACGGAGGAGGCGCGCAAGCTTGCGGACGCGCTGGCCGCGACCGAGCTGGTGCTGACGCGCGAGCAGCATCTGACCCAGCTCGACGGCCTCGCCGCAGCCGCCGCGCATGAGCTCGGCACGCCGCTCGCCACGATCTTCCTGATCTCGCGCGAGCTGGAAAAGACGGTCAAGGACGCCAGCATCGCCGCCGACCTGAAGACACTGCGCGAGCAGACCCAGCGCTGCCGCGATATCCTGAGCAAGATCACGCAGCTCTCCTCCACCGGCGCGCCGTTCGACCGCATGAAGCTGTCGGAGCTGATCGAGGAGGTGGTGGCCCCGCACCGCGACTTCGGCGTCGAGATCAAGGTGCGGATCGCGGTCGCCGCCGCGTCCGAGCCGGTCGGCTCGCGCAACCCGGCGATTCTCTACGGCGTCGGCAACATCGTCGAGAACGCGGTCGATTTCGCCCGTACCACCGTCGAGGTGAACGCGTGGTGGAACAGGGATACGATCGAGCTCGTGATCTCCGACGATGGCCCCGGCATTCCCCCCGACATCCTGAACCGGATCGGCGAGCCTTATCTATCGCGGCGGCGCAGCCAGGATGATGGCAGCGGTGAACGACGCGGCCTCGGATTGGGCGTGTTCATCGCGCGCACCTTGCTGGAGCGCACCGGCGCCAAGGTGTTGTTTACCAACCGGACCTTTCCGGAACACGGTGCCGTGGTCCAGATCGCGTGGCCGCGAGAGCGATTTGAGGCTATCGAGACGTTCGAAGAAGCAATAGGATAGGCATGATCCCGGAAAAGTGCTCTTGCGGTTTTCCGATAGGATCATGCTGAAAACTGGAATCGCGAGCGCGATGGCAATTCACCGCGCTTTCGGCCGCGACCTTGCGTCGCACAGCGGGGCTGATCGACTATCGGCGGCCTTGGCACCGCCCGATTGCGAGGCCATATGTAGACGCGTTGGAGAGAGGACGAAACCTTGAACGCCATCGCCGAACTGAACGAACAGACCGACCGCTCGCTGCTCATCGTCGAAGACGACAAGCCGTTCCTGGAGCGGCTGTCGCGCGCGATGGAGACCCGTGGCTTCGCGGTGACGTCATGCGACACCGTCGCGGACGGTCTTGCGCAGATCGGCAAGGCAGCACCCGCATTCGCCGTGGTGGACTTGCGGCTCGGCGACGGCAACGGCCTCGACGTGGTCTCGGCGCTGAAGAAGAAGCGCCCGGACGCGCGCGCGATCGTGCTGACCGGCTATGGCAACATCGCCACCGCCGTCACCGCGGTGAAGATGGGCGCGATCGATTACCTCTCCAAGCCCGCGGATGCAGATGACGTCGTCGCAGCGCTGCTGTCGACCAACGCGGAGAAATCCGAGCTGCCGGCCAACCCGATGTCGGCCGACCGCGTGCGCTGGGAGCACATCCAGCGCATCTACGAGATGTGCAACCGCAACGTCTCGGAGACGGCGCGCCGGCTCAACATGCACCGGCGGACCTTGCAGCGTATCCTGGCCAAGCGCGCGCCGCGGTAACAGCGCCGTAGGGTGGGCAAAGGCGCAAAGCGCCGTGCCCACCATTTTTCTTCGCATTTGGGAAAGACGTGGGCACGCTGGCGCTTTGCCCCCCTACGGCACCTGGGTCCCGGCTCTGCGCTGCAGCGCGTCCGGGACACGAGACCATCCTACTCCCAAAACTCCGCGTGGCCCTGCGGATCGACCAGGCGGTTGATCCTCTGCGCCGCCGCCATTCCAAACCGCACCGTCATCTGCTTGCGCGTGGCGGCGGCGAGCTTGTGCTCGGGCGCTTCGCAATGCAGATGCGCGCCGTAGGCGTCGGCGACGATCAGGCCGGTGTCTTGCGGAAAGATCTCGCACGGCAGGTCCTGCGTGAAGGCGAAGAACAGCCGGTCGCAATGGGCGCGGTATTCGTGCCATTTCTGGTCGGCGCGCAGATCCTCCACCGACGACTTGATCTCGACGATCCAGATCTCGCCGCGCTCGTTCAACGCCACCAGATCGGCGCGTCGGCCCGAAGGCAGCGGCAATTCGCTGATGCAGGAGAAGCCGAGCGATCGTAACAGGCGCGACGTGCCGCGCGCGATCGCGAGCGCCGTCTCGGACTGGCGGCGGTCGGGCGGCGGCACGAGGGTGATGCGGGCGGTTTTGTCCATGGGCGGGAGGATAGCCGATTCCATCATCTCCGTCATTCCGGGGCGCGCGCAGCGCGAGCCCGGGACGACACCCTGCATGCGCCGCCGCGGAACCTCCCCTTCCCCACGCACTTATCACGCAGCCGCCGTACCTCGGCGGAACCACCGAGGCTGCGCGCGCATGATCGACGATCTCTGGTACAAGAACGGCGTGATCTATTGCCTCTCCGTCGGCTCCTATATGGACGCCAACGGCGACGGTGTCGGCGACTTCAAGGGCCTGCTGCGCCGGCTCGACTATCTGCACGGCCTCGGCATCACCACGATCTGGCTGATGCCGTTCCAGACCTCGCCGGGCCGCGACGACGGCTACGACATCGCCGACTATTACAGCGTCGATCCCCGCTACGGCACGCTCGGCGATTTCGTCGAGTTCACCCACGGCTGCAAGCAGCGCGGCATCCGCGTGATCATCGACCTCGTCGTCAACCACACCTCGGACCAGCACCACTGGTTCAAGGAAGCGAGGCGCGACAAGAATTCGCCCTATCGCGACTGGTACGTATGGTCCGACAAGAAGCCCGCCAATGCCGACAAGGGCATGGTGTTTCCCGGTGTGCAGAAATCGACCTGGACGCGCGACAAGGAAGCCGGCGCCTATTACTTCCACCGCTTCTACGATTTCCAACCCGACCTCAACACCTCGAACCCCTACGTGCAGGCGGAAGTTCTCAAGATCATGGGTTTCTGGATCCAGCTCGGCGTCTCCGGCTTCCGCATGGATGCCGTTCCCTTCGTGATCGCGACCAAGGGCGCGAAAGTGAAGAAGCCGGTCGAGCAATACGACATGCTGCGCGCGTTCCGGGAATTCCTGCAATGGCGGCAGGGCGACGCGATCATCCTCGCCGAAGCCAACGTGCTGCCGGAAACCGACATGGAATATTTCGGCCGCGACGCCGACCGCATGCACATGATGTTCAACTTCCACGTCAACCAGCATCTGTTCTATGCGCTGGCCTCCGCCGATTCACGGCCGCTGGCGAAAGCGCTGAAGGCGACGAAGCCGCGGCCGGCCACCGCGCAATGGGGCCTGTTCCTGCGCAATCACGACGAGCTCGATCTCGGGCGGCTGACCCAGTCGCAGCGCGACACGGTGTTCAAATCGCTCGGTCCCGACAAGGACATGCAGCTCTACGACCGCGGCATTCGCCGCCGGCTCGCACCGATGCTGGGCGGCGACCGCAGGCGGCTCGAGCTCGCCTACAGCCTGATGTGCACGCTGCCGGGAACGCCCGTGATCCGCTACGGCGACGAGATCGCGATGGGCGACGATCTCTCGTTGCCCGAGCGCAATTGCGCGCGCACGCCGATGCAATGGTCGACCGAGCCGCATGGCGGCTTCACCAAGAGCGACAAGCCGGCCTGCCCCGTCATCGACAAGGGACCGTACGGCTATCCGCACGTCAACGTCGCAAAGCAGCGGCGCGATCCCAACTCGATGCTGAACTGGACCGAGCGCATCGTCCGCATGCGGAAAGAGGTGCCGGAGGTCGGCTGGGGCGATTTCGCCATCATCCCGGTGCGCGACCCCGCCGTGTTCATCATGCGCTACGACTGGCGCAGCAATTCGGTGCTGTTCGTGCACAATCTCGACGAGAAGCCGCGTGAGGTCGCGCTCTCGACGGGGCTATCGGGCGAGGCCGGCGCGCATTTGATCAATCTCCTCGCGGAGGACCACAGCCACGCCGACAAGCGCGGCCAGCACCGCATCGTGTTGGAGCCCTATGGGTATCGCTGGTACCGCGTCGGCGGGCTGGATTATCTGTTGAAGCGGAGTGATATCGACGAGACTACGGTGCGGGGGAATAGGCACCCGGGGTAGCCACATCTCCGCTGTCGTCCCCGCGAACGCGGGGACCCATAACCACAGGGCAGAGTTGGGCGACGACTCGTCCTTCGGTACTCCTGCCGGCTGCAATCGAGAGATCACGCGGTATGGGTCCCCGCGTACGCGGGGACGACAGTCAGGCGGGCGGCGCAACCACCACCCCCTCATTGCCGCGCAGATCGAGCACGCCTTCGATTCCCTCGCCCTCGCGATCCAGGAAGGTCGACAACAGAATCTCGCTGCCGAACTTTATCGCGCTCGTCGTCACCGCGACCGGCTCCGCACCGAGATTGAGCGCGACGATCACCGCCCTGCCCTCGAGCTCTCGGCGATAGATCAGGAGATCGCCTTGCGCGGCGATCGGATGATGGTCGCCCTTAACCAGTGGCGGACAGCTCTTGCGCAGGCCGATCAGGCGCTTGTAGAGGCTGAGGATCGAGCGCGCATCGGCTTCGAGATTGGCGACATTGTCACGCGCATGATGCTCCGGCAGCGGCAGCCATGGCCGCACCGCGGAGAAGCCTGCGAATTCGGACGCATCCCATTGCATCGGCGTGCGGCAGCCGTCGCGGCCGACACCGATGCCGGGCACGTTCTTCTCGAAGGGATCGCGGACATCCTCCGGCGCGATGGCGACCTGGTGCATGCCGATCTCGTCGCCGTAATACAGCGTCGGCGTGCCGCGCAACGTCAGCAGCAGCATGGCCGCGATTCGCGCCTGCTCGGGCCCCACGCGGCTCGCAACACGCGGCCGGTCGTGATTGCCGAGCACCCAGTTCGGCCAGGCGCCGCGCGGCAGCGCCTTCTCGTAATCCTCGACGATGGTCTCGATCGAGCGCGCGCTCCAGAAGGTCGAGAGCAGCGCGAAATTGAACGGCATCTGCGCGCCGGTGAGGTCGTTGCCGTAATAGGCCATCAGACGATGCAGCGGCAAATAGATCTCGCCAATCAGGACGCGCGCGGAATAGGCATCGGTGACGCGCCGCATCTGCGCGATCACGTCATGCACCTCGGGCTGGTCGGTGGAGTATTGCGTCAGGATTCGTTCGTTCGGCGGCCGGCCCTCGACGTAATGCGGGTTCGGCGGATTGTCGCGGAATTCGGCGTCCTTGACGAGGTGCCAGATCACGTCGACACGAAAGCCGTCGACGCCCTTCTCCAGCCAGAACCGCATGACGTCGTAGATGGCGTTGCGGACGTCCGGGTTGCGCCAGTTCAGGTCCGGCTGCTGGGCGAGGAAGGCGTGGTAGTAATATTGCCCCGTGGCTTCGTCGAGCTGCCACGCGCTGCCGCCGAACTCGGACAGCCAGTTGTTCGGCACGCCTCCGTCCGCTGCGGGATCGCGCCAGATGTACCAGTCGCGCTTGGGATTGTCGCGCGAGGACCGGCTCTCGACGAACCAGGGATGCTGGTCCGAGGTATGGTTCGGCACGAGGTCGAGGATCAGCTTCAGGCCGTTGTCGTGGACGGCAGCGATCAGCGCGTCGAAATCCGCCATCGTGCCGAACAAGGGCTCGATCCCGGTGTAGTCCGAGATGTCGTAGCCGAAATCGGCCATCGGCGAGGGAAAGATCGGCGACAGCCAGATCGCGTCGACGCCAAGCGATTTGACATATGGCAGCCGCCGCAAGATGCCGGCGAGATCGCCGACGCCGTCACCGTCCGAGTCCTGAAACGAGCGCGGATAGATTTGATAGAAAATGCCCTCGCGCCACCAATTGTCATCGCCTTGAGCCATGCCGGAAGACCACCCGAAATCTGCGTCTCGCGCGGGAGAACGCGACAACACCGCCGGGGTTCAAATCGGCAGGCCAATTCGGACGGCGGCGTGGCGGATGTTCCCGGGCGGGGGGCGAATCTTTTGCTTGGCGGCATGGCAAAAATCGGCATTGTGGCGCCATGACCGAGCAAAATGACACCCAAGAATCCTCACCAGCGAAGGCCGGCGCGATCATCGTCCCCGTGACGCTGTTCGAGCAGAACTGCACCATCATCTGGGACGAGCCCTCCAAGAAGGCCGTGGTGATCGATCCGGCGTCACCGTCGAGAAGATCTGGCTGACCCACGGCCATATCGACCATGTCGGCGGCGCGGCCGATCTGCGCGACGCGCTGAAAGTGCCGATCGAGGGACCGCACGAAGCGGACAAGTTCCTGCTCGACAACGTGGTCGAAAGCGGCGCGCGCTTCGGCATGACCGGCGTGCGCAATTTCGCGCCCGACCGCTGGCTCAATGAGGGCGACACCGTGTCGATCGGCGACCTCTCGTTCGAGATTTTCCACTGCCCCGGCCACTCACCCGGCAGCGTGGTGTTCTTCAACAAGGAGCTGCGTTTCGCCCATGTCGGCGACGTCTTGTTTGCAGGCTCGGTCGGGCGCACCGATCTGCCCGGCGGCAGTCACGCCACGCTGATCAACTCGATCCTGACGAAGCTGCTGCCGCTCGGCGACGACGTCGGCTTCATCTGCGGCCATGGCGCAGGCTCGAGCATCGGCCAGGAGCGGATGACCAATCCGTTCATCACCGGCGAGATGTGAGCGTCGCGACAGGCGTCGTGACCGAGCGATCAACTACTTCATCAATCCCGCCGCGGTCAGCGCGCGCGTGATGATCTGACCGAGATCGAAGCCGCGGGCCTCCTCGCGTTTCGGCTCGGCCGGCTGCTCGGCGACCGCCGCGCGGATCGAGCGGGCGAGATGCGGCGCAGGTGAAAGCACCGGCTTCGCCACGAGCTTGGCGTCCGCCTTTGCAGGCTCCGCGATCCAGTCGGTGAGCCCGAAGAACTTCGCGATGTGGTAGGACGAGGAAATGCCGGCCTCGATCAGGAAGGCTCCTTCCATGCCATAGCGGTGATCGTTGTCGGCAAGGCCAAGCGGCGTGCCGTGCGCCATGTCGGTGATGGCGTAGGATTCGACCAGCGTCTCACCGTCCTGGTTCCACCAGGCCTGGCGCGGATAGCCGTCGACATTGGTCTCCGCCATCGGCGCTTCCGGCAGATCATGCAGGTCGAGCCACTGCTTGACGATCTCGTTGGCATTGCCGGGATTGACGGTGCGATCGGCACTGCCGTGCCACACCGAGATCTTCGGCCAGGGGCCGCGGTGATCGGAAGCGTTGCGCACGAGATCGCCGAGCTCGCGCGCGGGACGCACCGGGGAATGAAACATGCCGTCGAGCGCCTCGCGCAGGTTCGAGGCGATGCCATAGGGCAGACCCGCAATGACAGCGCCGGCCGCGAAGACGTCCGGATAGGTTGCGAGCATCACCGACGTCATGCCGCCGCCGGCGGACAGGCCGGTGATGAAGACGCGCCTGGGGTCGATGCGATGCGCCTTGGCCATATGCGCGATCATCTCGCGGATCGAATGCGCCTCGCCGCTGCCGCGCGCCGTGTCTTCCGGGCTGAACCAGTTGAAGCAGGTGTTGCCATTGTTGACGCGCTGCTGCTCGGGCATCAACAGCGCGAAGCCATAGTGCCGAGCCAGTGTCGACCAGCCGGCGCCGAGGTCGTAAGCCGCTGCGGTCTGGCCGCAGCCATGCAGCACGACGACCAGCGCGCGCGGCTTCTGCAATTGCTCCGGCGCGAATGCGAACATGCGCAAGTCACCGGGATTCCCGCCAAAGCCCGTGACCTCCTGCAATGGACTGGACCCCTCCGCGCCGCGGCCGCGCTCGGCAAAGCGCAGACCGTCCAGCCTGGGCAGACGTCTCAACAATTCGATATTTTTGGCGAGCGACACGGCAACTTCCTGGTGGGCGACGTTCAACGTCCAGCTCAACCAAATAGTTGCTGCAATGCAAAATAAAAAGCCCGTGCGCTGTCGATCCGGCGAAAATGGCGGAAATCCCCCGGAATCTGCACGTATTAACCGTAATGCCTCAACTTCATGCAGGCGCGCGACGCAGCCATGACAGGAATGCGGCGCAGATCATGATGAATGTCACAAACAGCGCAAGCGAGACCAGGAATCCTGCGCGCGCTGATTGCAATGCTTCGACCGCGAAGTACACCGCGCCGATTGCGGCCACTCCGGCCGCATTTCCGATCTGCGCCGTCGTGCCGTAGATGCCGGAGGCCGAGCCTGCGGCGACCGGCTTCACGGTCGAGAGCACCGCGCCGGAGAGCGGCGCCATCACCAGTCCCTGGCCGTAGCCGAAGACGATCATGGTGAGCGCAAGCAGGAGCGGCGACGGCTTGTCAACAAGGCCTGCGACGAGCGCGAGTGCGGCTAGGCCTGCGATCTGGATCGCGCAGCCTTCCGTCAACACCTTGGCGCCGCGATGCCGGGCCCGCACGCCGCTGTGGCGCGACGCCACGACGAATGCCAACGCGAGCGGGATGAAGGCCAGGCCGGCCGACAGAGGCGGGATGTTCAGGCCACGCTGCATGAACAGCGTCATGACGAAGTAGAAAGAGAGATTGGCAAAGAAGAAGAAGAAGGCGGCGCCGAGGCCGCGCAGGAAAGCGGCGTCTGCCAGCAGGGTCAGGTCGATCAGCGGCATGCCGCCGGCGCGCGCGACCTTGTGCTCCAGCTTTGGGAATGCGGCCAGGATGACGCCGCCGACCGCGATCACGGCCCACAGCCAGCGCGCCCAGCCGACATCGTGGCCGAACAGCAGCGGCCCGATCAGGCACAGCAGCCCCGCGAACAGGACCGCACTGCCCTTGATATCGAGCCTCGTTCCGGATCGCCGCGGCACCGACGGCATGATGCGCCAGGCGGCCGCCGCAATGACGAGGCCGAAGGGAACGTTGACGAAGAACACCGAACGCCAGCCAGTGCCGGCGAGATCAACCGTGATCAAGAGGCCTCCGAGCAGGAAACCTGCGGCGCCGGCCAGGCCGAGGACGATGCCGTAGACGGCAAAGGCCCGGCTGCGCGAGTCGTCGGTGAACAACAGGTGCAGCGTCGCCAGCACCTGCGGCACCATCAGCGCCGCGGTCGCGCCTTGCGCCAGGCGGGCCATGATCAGCTCCACGCCGGATTGTGCGAGGCCACACCACAGCGACGTCAGGGTGAAGCCGAGCACCCCGGCCAAAAACACGTTCCTGGTGCCGTGGATGTCGCCGAGACGGCCACCGGTGACGACCAGCGTCGCATAGGCGATCAGATAGATTGCGATCACGGATTCGATCTCGGCCGGCGTCGCCTTCAGATCAGTCGCAATGGTCGGGATCGCAACGTTCACGATGAAGGCATCGACGCCGAACATGAACTGGGCGGCCACGACGATGGCCAAGACCCACCAGCGGCGGGTCGAATCGATCGGCTTCGTGACGATTTGATGCATCGGTGCAAGTCCTGGACTTGCGCCGATGATCTCAGATCGCATGCAGCGCGGCGATTACCTCGCAGGTAAAGTTGGTGCCCGCGTCCCTTTCCGCATGACTGCATTCCGCGGCGCGGGACACCGCGCGATTGCGTTTACCCCGTCGGGCACGTAGCCTTGCCGCCTCAACAAATAGAAAATCAAGGTCGGAGAAAACACCATGGCGCGCCTGAAGTTCGGAGCCTTCCTTGCCCCGCATCACCCGATCGGGGAGCATCCGATGCTCCAGTTCCGGCGCGATCTCGACCTGGTCGAGCAGCTCGACGCGCTCGGCTATGACGAGTTCTGGTGCGGCGAGCATCACTCCTCGGGCTGGGAGATGATTGCCTCGCCCGAGATGTTCCTGGCCGCGGCCGGCGAACGCACCAAGCGGATCAAGCTCGGCACCGGCGTGGTGTCGCTGCCCTATCATCATCCCTACAACGTCGCCCAGCGCATGGTGCAGCTCGACCACATGACCGGCGGGCGCGCCATCTTCGGCTCCGGCCCCGGTGCGCTGGCCTCCGACGCGCATACGCTCGGCATCGACCCGATGACGCAGCGCGACCGCCAGGACGAGGCCATCGGCGTCATCCGCCGTCTGTTCAACGGCGAGCGCGTCACGGCGAAGAGCGACTGGTTCACCATGAACGACGCCGCGCTGCAGATCCTGCCCCTGCAGGAGGAGATGCCGTTCGTGGTGGCTTCGCAGATCTCCCCCTCCGGCATGACGCTCGCCGGCAAATACGGTATCGGCATCATCTCGCTGGGCTCGATGACGACGCAAGGTCTGATGTCGCTGCAGCAGCAATGGCAGTTCGCCGAGGACGCCGCGAAGAAGCACGGCACCAAGGTGAACCGTGCCGACTGGCGCGTGCTCCTGACCTTCCACATCGCCGAGACCCGCGAGCAGGCCCGCAAGGAGGCCGGCGCCGGACTGATGCGCTGGCACAACGAATATAATGTCGGCACGCTGCAACGGCCGGGGCTGACGGCATTCTCCTCGCCGGATGAAGCCGTGGACAAGACCGCCTTCGTCCAGGGCGCGGCATCAACCATCGGCACGCCCGACGATCTCGTCAAGACCATCAAGAACGTGATGCAGGTCTCCGGCGGCGTCGGCGCCATCATCGGCTTCGTGCACGACTGGGCCAATCCGGAAGCCACACGCCGGAGCTGGGACATGGTGGCGCGCTACGTCGTGCCCGAGATCAACGGCTATATCGACGGCCTGCGCAGGTCGCAAAAATTCGTCATCGAGAACCGCGCGATCTTCGAGCGCGCGGGCCAGGCCGTGATGGCCAAGATCCTGGAGAACGAGAAGGCCGCAGAGGCGCTCAAGGTGACCGGCCCGGGCCGCGTCGCCATTCCCGCCGTCAACGCGCCGGATTTGCAGAAGGAAGCGGCGAAGCGGTAGGCTAAGCAATATGAGAGCCGAATGCGCTCGCTGGGTTCACCTCTCGCTACGGGAGAGGTGAACCTCGCTGCGACGCCGTTACACGTAGACGCAGCTACGTCGTTTTTGCCCTAGCTGTGCTATGCTCGCGGAGCCTGCCAAACGGAGCAATCGTCATGTCGATGCAGAATGTGGCCGCAACGGCGCCCGGTTACACCGCGCCCAAACGCAACGCCCTGACGCACATTCCCGGCGACGAAGGCTGGCCGATCATCGGCAAGACCTTGCAGGTACTGGCCGATCCCAAAGGTCATATCGAGGCGAACGGCGCCAAATACGGCCCGGTCTACCGCACCCATGTGTTCGGCGAGACCAATATCGTGCTGCTCGGGCCCGAGGCCAACGAGCTCGTGATGTTCGACCAGCAGAAGCTGTTCTCGTCCACCCATGGCTGGAACAAGGTGCTCGGCCTGTTGTTTCCGCGCGGGCTGATGCTGCTCGATTTCGACGAGCACCGGCTGCACCGCAAGACGCTGTCGGTCGCGTTCAAGTCCGGGCCGATGAAGTCTTACCTGGCCGATCTCGACCGCGGCATCGCGGCGCGGGTGGCGCAATGGAAGGCCAAACCCGGCGAGATGCAGCTCTATCCGGCGATGAAGCAGCTCACGCTCGATCTCGCGGCGGCCTCGTTCCTCGGCGCCGACATCGGGCCGGAGGTCGACGAGATCAACCGCGCCTTCGTCGACATGGTCGCAGCCGCCGTCGCGCCGATCCGCCGTCCCGTGCCCGGCACGCAGATGGCGCGCGGCGTCGCCGGGCGCAAGCGCATCGTCGCCTATTTCCGCGAGCAGATCCCGCTGCGACGCGGCAATCACGGCGGCGACGATCTGTTCTCGCAGCTCTGCCGCGCCACCCACGAGGACGGTGCGCTGCTGTCGGAGCAGGACATCATCGACCACATGAGCTTTTTGATGATGGCGGCGCACGACACGCTGACCTCGTCGCTGACCTCCTTCGTCGGCGAGCTCGCCGCCAATCCGGACTGGCAGGACAGGCTGCGCGCGGAAGTTCTCGCGCTGGGACTCGCGCCGGGCGCGCCGAGCAGCTTCGACGATCTCGAGAAGATGCCGCTGTCGGAGATGGCGTTCAAGGAGGCGCTGCGGATCAAGCCGCCGGTGCCCTCGATGCCGCGCCGCGCCATGCGCGACTTCACCTTCAAGGGCTTTACGATTCCCGCCGGCACGGCGGTCGGCGTCAATCCGCTCTATACCCATCACATGAAGGAGATCTGGCCCGAGCCGGACCGCTTCGATCCCATGCGCTTCACCGAAGAGGCGCAACGCGGACGTCACCGCTTCGCCTGGGTCCCGTTCGGCGGCGGCGCGCATATGTGCCTCGGCCTGCACTTCGCCTACATGCAGGCGAAATGCTTCGCGCGGCACTTCCTGCAGAACATCGAGGTGTCGCTGGAGCCCGGCTACAAGCCGGACTGGCAGATGTGGCCAATCCCGAAGCCGCGGGACGGGCTGAAGGTGCGGGTGAAGGCGATTTAGCGCCGCTCTCGTAGGGTGGGCAAAGGCGCAAAGCGCCGTGCCCACCATCTTTCACGTCGCGACAATTCGTGGGCACGCTTCGCTTTGCCCACCCTACGGCACCGTCTTCGGAACCGCTACGCCCCCTGGTCGAACGCCTTGCGCAGGGCCACGTAGCCCTGCTGCTGCTGGCTCCAGTTGCGGCCGCCGGTCATGGCGCCGTCGACGACGAGGTCGTGGCCGTTGATGAAGCTGGATTCGTCGCTGGCCAGGAACAATGCGGCCTGGGCGATGTCGTCGGGCAGGCCGGCACGCGGAATCGGCTGCGCGGACTTGTAGACCTCGCGCATCACCGCCGGCGTCTTCTCCGCGGCATCGGTCGAGAGCCCGAGCGCCTTGCCGAAAATGCCGGTCGCAATCGCGCCGGGCGAGATCGCATTGACGCGCACATTGGACTCGCCGAGCTCCATCGCCACGCATTTGGTGAGATGGATCACCGCCGCCTTGGCCGCGCTATAGACCATCGAGGACGAGAAGCCGGCGAGCCGGCCGGCGATGCTGCCATTGTTGATGATGCTGCCGCTTCCCTGCTTCCTCATGTGAGGCGCAGCGTGCTTCATGCCGAGCATGACGCTGCGCACCAGCGTCGCCATCGCCGCATCGAAGCGCTCGACCTCGAGACCCTCGATGCCGCCGGTCTGAGCCGGGCCGCCGGCATTGTTGAACAGGCAGTCGATCCGGCCGAACTTGTCCACGGCCAGCGCGATCAGGGCCTGCATCTGCGCTTCGACCGTCACGTCGGTCTGGCGGAAGATGCAAGTCTTCCCGAGCCGCGATGCCAGGGCCTCGCCTTCCGGTACACGCCGGCCCGCGATCACAATTTTGGCACCTTCGGCAACGAAGACTTCCGCAGTGCGCAATCCGATCCCGCTCGTCGCTCCCGTAATCACCGCAACCTTGCCGTCGAGCCTGCCCATGGAATGTTCCTGTTTTTGAACGGTTTGATGCCAAAAGGCGAATGTCGATCCCCGCCGCCGGCAGAGCGGCTACTATTCCTGCCCGCTTCCGCCAAGGCAAGCTATGCTTGTGCGCGCGGCATGCGTAGCATCTTCACCGGCCGCTCACTTTTCCAACACCGATCGCAACTGGGCCGCGCATGGGGAAGCTGATCGACGAGTTCCGCAAGGGCTGGCAGGGGGCGGCGCCGCCGTCGCTCGGTCTCAGCATCTCCTTTGCGGTCGTCTGCCTGTTGGCTGCGACCCTGGTTCGCTGGGGACTCGCTCATGTGCGCCCCGACATCTACTTCACGCCGTACTTCCCGGCGGTGTTCTTCGCCGCGGCCTTGGGGGGCTTCCGGATCGGGATCATGACCGCGCTTGTCGGCGGCGTGCTCGGCGTCGTCGTGAATTTCGGCGACGCCTTCGCCGATCGCGCGCGGTTTGCCTTGCTCGCGCTCTATTGGGCGGTCTGCGCGCTCACCATCTGGGGCGTCGAGCACTACCGCACCATGCTGGCGGAGCAGCGCCGGATCTCCAAGCGCCTGATCGAGGAAGAAGAGTATCGCAAGCTGCTGGTCGACGAGCTGCAGCATCGGCTGAAGAACAAGCTGTCGACGGTGCATGCCGTGCTGCACCAGGTGCTGCATGACCAGCCGCAGGTCTGGGCCCGGATCGATCCGCGGCTGCGCTCGCTGGCCGCGACCGACGATCTGATCTCGCGGATCGACAAGGCCGGCTGCGACATCCGCGACCTCCTGATCTCGGAGCTTGGCCCCTACGGGCACGTCCGCTTCACCCTCAATGGCGAACGGCTGTTCCTGCCGCCGAAGCTCGCAGTCACGCTGTCGCTGATGTTTCACGAGCTCGCCACCAATGCGGGCAAGTACGGCGCCTTCTCCTCGCCACGCGGCCTGTTGCAGGTGTCATGGACCGTCAGCGACGATCGCCTGACCGTCACCTGGGACGAAACCGAAGGGCCGAGCGTGGACAAGATCTCCGAGCCCGGCTTCGGCACCAAGCTGCTGAAATCGGCACTGTCGGCCTTCGACGGCAGAACCGAGATCTCTTACCTGAAGACCGGGCTGCATTGCATCATGCAGTGCCGAATCCCGCGAAGCGAATAAGTCAGAGGTGTGCTCCCTCCCGCGCTTGCGGGGGAGGGCTGGGGGAGAGGGTATCTCCTCTCGCAGGCGGGAGAGGTCCACCGACCTCGCGGCCGATTGATTCAACCCGAGTGAAATCCGCTCCGGCTTCTATCGAAGCGAAAGCGCAACCCGCGCCTTCATCCGCCGTTTCGCATGCGCCGTTGACGCTCTGTTAATGACGATCGTGGGCGCGCGTCGCATCGTCGCAAGTTTTGAGCAAAACACCCCCGTATTTCTCCGGACCCCTTAACCAAACTTAAGAGGGAACCGCGCAAGATCGCGTCCATTGCAAAAGCGCGCTGAAACAACAAGATTCATGACTTCTATGAACGACAACAAATATTCCGGCGCGAGCGAAGCCGAACTCGGATTTCTCAAGGAAATCGTTAGAATGCTGCCGGCCGGCCTCACCGTGCAGGACGCGCATGGCGAGCTTCTGCTGGTTAACGACGCCGCGGCCGCGCAGCTCGGCATCGACGGCAGCCGCCCCTCACCGGATCTTTCGCCGCGCCGCGAAGCCTGCCGCCAGGCGCTCAGCGCCGGCAAGGCTGTCGTCACCGAAGAGGCGCTTCACGGCGCCGGCACCCGCCAGGTGCTGCTCACCACCCATCGCCCCGTTCGCCTCGCCGGACGCGAGCTGCTGATCTCGGCCTCCTCCGACATCACCGAGCAGAAGAATTTCGAGGACCAGCTGTTCCGCTCGGCCTATTTCGACGAGCTGACCGGATTGCCCTCGCGGCGCGTGATTGAACATCGCGTCAACAGCCTGCTCGCGAACCATCGCGGCGGCGAGCGTTTCGCGCTGGCTTTCCTCGACGTCGACAATTTCAAGCACATCAACGACTATTACGGCCACGCGGTCGGCGATGCGCTGCTGGTCGAGCTGTCGAAGCGGCTCGGTCGCGACCTGCGTGATTCCGACGTGCTGTCGCGTATCTCCGGCGACGAGTTCCTGCTGCTGCTGTCACCGATCCAGAGTCAGGAGGAGGTCGCCGAATTCATCCAGTCGACGCTGGAGCGGTTGACCGCGCCGTTCTTCATCGACAATTCGGAGATCTTTGCCTCCACCTCCGTCGGCATCAGCCTTTATCCCGATCACGGACGCAGCTTCGAGATGCTGCGCCAGAACGCCGACATCGCGATGTACCGCGTCAAGAACGGCGGCAAGGGACTGGCCGCCTTCTTCGACGCCAGCATGGAGCGCGAAGCGCAGGCGCGCATGAAGATCGAGCAGTCGCTGCGGCTCGCCATCCTCGAAAAGCGCTTCTGCTGCGCCTTCCAGTCCAAGGTCGACATCCGCACCCAGGCCGTGAAGGGCATCGAGGCATTGGTGCGTCTGCGCGACGACGAGGGCGTGATCCAGGCGCCCGGCTCGTTCATCAACCTCGCCGGCGAGCTCGGCCTGATCGACGAGCTGACTCACCTCGTGCTCGCCGAGATCGTCAAGTCGATCGACCTGATCAACGACACCTTCGGCCCGGAAGCGACCATCAGCATCAACGTCGCCGCCAAGCAGGCCGGCAATCCGGAATTCATGCGCAGCTTCGCGCGGGCGCTGGAGGAGACCGGCTTTCCGCAGCGCTTCATGATCGAGGTGACCGAAGACGCCTTCGTCGCCAAGAACCACTTCCAGGCCGAGATCCTGCCGATGTTCCGCAAGCTCGGCGTCGGCATCTCGATCGACGATTTCGGCACCGGCTATTCCTCGCTGTCGGCGCTCGCCGACATCACGGCGGACGAGATCAAGATCGACCGCTCCTTCATCACCGACATCCATAAGCGCCCGCGCAGCCAGGGCATCTTGCGCGCGATCGAATCCTTGAGCGAAGCGCTCGGCATGACCGTGATCGCCGAAGGCCTCGAATCCTACGAGGAGCTCGCTTATCTGCAGGCCGCGACCAAGATCCGCTACGCGCAGGGCTATTACTTCTCCCGGCCGATCTTCCTGGAGGAGCTCAAGCTCGCAACCCCGCTCTCCAGCGAGTCGCGGGGGAGCGTCGCGAGCCGCCCGATGCAGCAGAACCGCCAGGGCTATTCGCGCGCGAGCGGATATCGAAGATAGGGCAGCGCGGAGCGCTGTCGTCCCGGGGCGCGAAGCGAACCCGGGACCCATAACCACAGGGCGTGGTTATGAAGTGACCTGCCAACTCCGAATCTTCGCCAAACTATGCCCTGGGGTTATGGGTCCCGGATCTGCGCTACGCTTGTCCGGGACGACGACCGAGTGTGGGGCGCGCCCCATTTCCCCCTTTGAAATCGCTGGCCTTTTGCTAATACACAGGCGGACTTCCGCCGGGATCTGTCATGTCCGCCTCCTCCTCGATCAGCGACCCCGCCTATCTCCGCGCACGCGCGATGGAGACGCTGTTCGAGCGGCTGGAGAAGCTCTGCGAGGGCGCGATTGCGATCGATCGCGGCGGGCGCGTCGTCTACGTCAACGAAAAATATCTCGCCGCGCTCGGGCTCAAGCGCACCAGCGAGGCGATCGGCCGGCCGATCGAGGAGATCATTCCGAACAGCCTGATGCGCAAGGTGGTCGAGACCGGCGAGCCGAT
>RXJC01000597.1 GCA_003963435.1 Bradyrhizobiaceae bacterium
GATCGGGCGCGTCGACGTGAACAACGACGAGGGCTACAAGCCCTACGCCGTCGCCAACGGTCCGATCTTCAAGAAGTGGGGCGGCCGCTTCGTCGTCCGCGCCGGCAAGTTCACCACGGTCGAGGGTGCCAGCCGCACCCGCAACGTCGTGATCGAATTCCCGGACTACGAGACCGCGATCGCCTGCTACAATTCGCCGGAATACCAGGCCAACATCAAAGTGCGCCAGCCGCACTCGATCGCCGACCTCATCATCATCGAGGGCTATGACGGCCCGCAGCCGCAGGACGGCTGAGACGCGTCTTACCCTCCCCTGGAGGGGCAGGGCAATCGCGCGTAGCGCGAGCGGGGTGGGGTGATCTCTCAACACGGGCCCGCTCAATGCAGAGAGACCTTCACCCCACCCCGTCTCACATTCCGCTGCGCTCCATGTGAGCCGACCCACGGGCGAGCTACGCTCGTCCCGGACCCCTCCAGGGGAGGGTAAGAGTACGTCCGTCTGCCTCCGATCCCCCTCGGTTGCCGGAACTGCCTCCCCCCGCTAAAACGGCCTCCGAAGAGGATCACACCATGTCCGACATGCGCTTGATTGTTGCTGGGGCCGGCGGCCGGATGGGCCGCGCGCTGGTGCGGGCGATTGCCGAGAGCAAAGGCGCGGTGCTGGCCGGCGCGCTGGAGGCGCCGGGCTCCGAGCTGCTCGGCAAGGATTCCGGCGTGCTCGCAGGCCTGCCCGCCAACGGCATCAAGCTCTCGGCCGATCTCTGGGCGATGTCGAAGGAGGCCGACGGTATCCTCGATTTTACCGTGCCGGCCGCGACCATCGCCAATGTCGCGATCGCCGCCGAACGCGGCATCGTCCACGTCATCGGTACCACGGGGCTGTCGGGCTCCGACAACGCGGTGATCAAGAGCGTCACCAGCCGCGCCGTCGTGGTGCAGTCGGGCAATATGAGCCTCGGCGTCAACCTGCTCGCCGCGGTGGTCAAGCGCGTCGCCAAGGCGCTCGACCAGAGTTTTGACATCGAGATCGTCGAGACGCATCACCGCATGAAGGTCGATGCGCCCTCGGGCACCGCGCTGATGCTGGGCCAGGCCGCCGCCAGCGGCCGCGGCGTCACGCTCGACGACCATTCCGAGCGTGGCCGCGACGGCATCACCGGCGCGCGCAGGCCGGGCAATATCGGCTTCGCCTCGTTGCGCGGCGGCACCGTCGCCGGCGACCACAGCGTGACCTTCCTTGGCCCGTTCGAGCGGCTGACGCTGACCCATCAGGCCGAGGACCGCATGCTGTTCGCCCATGGCGCGCTGAAGGCGGCGCTGTGGGCGCATGGCAAGAGCCCGGGGCATTACTCCATGGCCGACGTGCTCGGCCTTGCCGATATCTGAACTGAACAACATGAGCATGACCCGGAAAAGTGCGAAGCGGTTTTCCGATAGGTCATGCTCACACGATAACCAAGATGGAAGCAGTCAATGAGCGAACGTCTTCTCGTGCTCGTGCGCCACGGCCAGAGCGAATGGAATCTGAAGAACCTGTTCACCGGCTGGAAGGACCCTGATCTCACAGAGCTCGGCGTCAAGGAAGCCACTGAAGCCGGCCGCAAGCTGAAGGCGCAAGGGCTTCAGTTCGACGTCGCCTTCACCTCCGTGCTCACGCGCGCACAACACACGCTGGATATCATCCTGGGCGAGCTCGGTCAGACCGGTCTGCCGACCTCGAAGAACCTCGCGCTGAACGAACGCGACTATGGCGATCTCTCCGGCCTCAACAAGGACGACGCGCGCAAGAAATGGGGCGAGGACCAGGTGCTGATCTGGCGCCGTTCCTATGACGTGCCGCCGCCCGGCGGCGAAAGCCTGAAGGACACGCTGGCGCGTGCGCTGCCGTATTACGTGCAGGAGATCCTGCCCGGCGTGCTCAACGGCAAGCGCACCCTGGTCGCCGCCCACGGCAATTCGCTGCGCGCGCTGATCATGGTGCTGGAGAAGCTCTCGCCCGAAGGCATCTTGAAGCGCGAGCTCGCCACCGGCGTGCCGATCATCTACCGCCTCAATGCGGACTCGACCGTGGCATCGAAGCTGGATCTGGCGGGCTGAACGAGATCTCGTAGGGTGGGCAAAGCGAAGCGTGCCCACGCACTTTTCCGACCGAGAGAGAGGGTGGGCATGGCGCAGGAGCGCCCTTGCCCACCCTACAAGACCTTAGCCGGGCGAAAGATCACTGCATCCCCAGCTGCCCGGCTTCCCAGCCCAGCATCGCCTGTTTCCGCGTGATGCCCCAGTGATAGCCCGTCAGCGTGCCGCTCTTGCCGAGCGCGCGGTGGCAGGGCACGACGAACGAGACCGGGTTCTTGCCGACCGCAGCGCCCACGGCGCGCGAGGCCTTCGGGCTGTTGATGTTGCAGGCGATGTCCGAATACGACACCGCGCGCCCCATCGGGATCTTCAACAGCGTCTCCCACACCCGCACCTCGAAGTCGGTGCCGATCATCACCACGCGCAGCGGCTGGTCCGGACGCCACAGCTTGGTGTCGAAGATGCGGGCGGCGAGCGGCGCGGTGCCTTCGTGATCTTCGACATAGGTGGCGTTCGGCCAACGCCGCGTCATGTCGGCGAGCGCGACCTTCTCCTCGCCGTGATCGGCGAAGGCGAGGCCCGAGAGGCCGCGATCGGTCGCGATCACGATCGCGGTGCCAAAGGGCGAGGGATGGAAGCCGTAGCGCAAGATGAGACCGGCGCCACCGTTCTTCCATTCGCCCGGCGACATGGCTTCGTGGGTGACGAAGAGATCATGCAGCCGTCCCGGGCCTGAAAGTCCCGAATCGAGCGCGGCATCGAGGATGCTGGCGGAGTCCCGCAGCAGCCCCTTGGCATGGTCGAGCGTCAGCGCCTGCATGAAGGCCTTCGGCGTGATCGAGGCCCAGCGGCGGAACAGATGATGCAGCTCGTCCGGCGTGACGCCGGCGGCATCCGCCATCGCCTCGATGGTCGGCTGCGCGCGCCAGTTCGCCGAGATGAAGGCGATCGCCCGGCGCACCGAATCATAGTCGCGCAGCGCGGCGTTCTGGGGGCCCGGCTTGGCCAGGCGCTGGTCATGTATGGCGAGTGTCATCATGACCGGAAATGTAGGGGAGGGCAGAGGGCGAAACCACCCGATTTCCGATGCGACATCAGGTGATCGGATTGTAGGTCGGGCCCCGTTTGGCTGCATTGAGCGCCTCAACCAAGCCCTTGTAAAAGCTTGCTTTTTCTTCCGGCCCCAAAAACCTTGCGATCTGGATCTGGCGGCCGCGCGAGATCAGGTAGAGATGCTCGATGCCAAAATCCTCGTCGACCTCCATGTCGAGGCGGACCCAGAGCGGATTGAAGGTCCATTCCGCGACCTGGCCGCGATGGCTGATGCGCCGCACGCGCAGTTCGCTCGTCGTGACCGTGATCTCCTCGCGCGCCCGCGCGGTGCGGAAATTGGCCTTGAAGGCCCACCAGACCACGAGCACGTCGAGGCCGAAGAAGCCGAGCACCGGCCAGGCGCCCTTCATCAGGAAGACGAGGCCGGTGAGGAAGCTGACCGCGCTCAGGAACAGCATCACGGCGAGGAAGCCGGTGCGGTTCAGCGAGCGGTGCGGCGTCAGCAGCGCGGAGAAGATCTGCACCTCGTGCTGATCAGGGTCGCTGCGCTCAATTTCGTTGCCTGGGCTCATCGTCCCTCAGTATATCCCGATCATGGCGAAAATCACCCGCAAGCCGGTCCCGCGCAAAGGCGCCGTGCCGAAGAAGACGGCAAAGGCCGCCCTCGCGAAGCCGAACGCCCCCGCCAAAAAGCCGCTCAGGGCGACAAAGCGTTGGACCCCTGCCGAGGTCCATGAGGCCTTCAGCCGTTTCCGCAAGGCCAACCCGGAACCGAAGGGCGAGCTCGAGCACGTCAATCCGTTCACGCTGCTGGTCGCCGTGGTGCTGTCGGCGCAGGCGACCGATGCCGGCGTCAACAAGGCCACGCGCGCCTTGTTCGAGGTCGCCGACACGCCGCAGAAGATGCTCGACCTCGGCGAGGAGCGCCTGCGCGATTACATCAAGACCATCGGCCTCTACCGCACCAAGGCGAAGAACGTGATCGCGCTGTCGGCCAAGCTGCTCAGCGAGTTCGGCGGCAAGGTGCCGCGCACGCGTGCCGAGATCGAGTCGCTTCCCGGCGCCGGCCGCAAGACCGCCAACGTCGTGCTCAACATGGCCTTCGGCGAGCACACCATGGCGGTCGACACGCATGTCTTCCGCGTCGGCAACCGCACGGGACTTGCGCCCGGCAAGACGCCGCTGGAGGTCGAGCTCGGTCTCGAGAAGGTGATCCCGGCCGAGTTCATGCTGCATGCCCATCATTGGCTGATCCTGCACGGCCGCTATACCTGCCTCGCGCGCAAGCCGCGTTGCGAGGTCTGCCTGATCAACGATCTCTGCCGCTGGCCGGAGAAGACGGTGTGAGACAAGGCGATTGTCGTCATTCCGGGTTCGATGCTGCGCATCGTCCCGGAATGACGATAGGAATTGGAGTGATGTCGTGAGCCAACAAGAACAGAACGCGCCACCCGCATCACCGGCCCCACCGCCCAGGCCGACGCAGCGCCCGGCCACGTCGCTGTGGAGCCGGTTCGCGATTCCGCTGTTCGCCGTGATCGTCGCGCTTGCCTTTGTCGCGCTGGCGACGCTGCGCTTCGACGAATGGGTCGGCAATGCGACGATCCAGACCACGAATGACGCCTATGTGCGCGCCGAGCTGACGCGGTTGTCGAGCCGGGTCGCGGGCGAAGTGCTGACCGTCGCCGTGACCGACTTCCAGCGCGTCAAGGCCGGCGACCTCCTGA
>RXJC01000271.1 GCA_003963435.1 Bradyrhizobiaceae bacterium
GACCGATTGGGTGCTGACCGGCTTCAGCCACCCGAATTACCTCGCCGAGTTCGGCGCGCAGGGCCAGAGCGAGGTCTATGCAAAGTCCTCGCTCGACCTTGCCATGAAGGACGCGTTCCGCAAGATGCGGCGCTTCCTGATGAACGTCAAAGGCCTCAGCGAGGACGAGGCGATCGCTCTCATGTCGGCCGCCGTCGATTTCGGCGTCACGCAGGTGGTCGACGGCAATTGGGGCGTGCACGCCATCCTCAGCAAGCGCCTGTTCGAAAGCGCGCCTTAAACCCAGGGATCGTCCAAGTGAAATTCCACATGATCAGCGGCGGACCGAAGCCGGTCGCGCCTTTCAGCCACGCCGTCGAGACCGACGGCTTTGTCTTCGTCACCGGCCAGATGCCGGATACGCCGCAAGCGCCGGGCATGCTGCCGGACGGCATCGTCGCCCAGACCCGGGCGGTCATGGAGAATCTGAAGGTGGTTCTGGCCGGCCTCGCTCTCGGCCTCGAGCATGTCGTGATGACGCGCATATATCTGACGCGCTTCAAGGAAGATTACGCCGCGATGAACGAGACCTATCGCAGCTTCTTCCCGCCCGACCGGCTGCCGGCCCGCACCTGCGTCGGCGTCACCGGGCTCGCCTACGATGCCCTGATCGAGATCGACCTGGTGTGCCGGCGGCCGTGAGGTCAACACGCGCATCGATCGGTCCGCAAGGCGACGGGGGCAATAGTGCAGCGCTCCCCGGGGGAGCACGGCATAAGCCGTCAAACCGCTGCGCAGGGAAGGCCGGTTGTTCGGCTTCACCTGTGGCCGCTGTGCAGCCGCTTGTCACGCAGGATTCGCACAGTGGACCGCGGGTGCCCAGCCGGCATGCCGTCTTCCCTGCATCCTCTGACACAAGAGGGTGATGAGATGAAGCAAAGCTCGGGCGAGATCAGCCGCGAGGATGCGGATCTGTATCTGCGGGAGATTTTGCGTAACAGGTGGTTGCTTCCAACTCCGTCATTGCGAGCGGAGCCGGCGAGGTCGTTGCCGAACGCTCCCCGCATTCGTTTCAAATTGCAACCCGCGCGTGCAAGAAGTCTTGATCGGCTGTGATCTCGGGGTGATGCCCGGCTTTGAACGCGGGTCCGGCGTACGACGACTAATCGGTAGAGTGCACACAAGGATCAGGGAAACGTGATTGCAGCTCCTCTTCCTAAAGCACCAAAATGGTGCTTTAGTGCTTTCCATGAGCCAGTCGCCCCGAAACGCGCCGTCCGCGCTGCGTTACAGGCTTGCCCCTGATCCGGCCGCCAAGGCCGCGCTGGAGGCGACGTTCAGGGCTTATGACCGCATGATGGAGATCCTGGACGAGGTGGCACGGAGCCATAACGTCGGCTCCAATGTCGTCCTGCTGCATGCCCATGCCTATGACCCGATCCGGAAGGCCACCGCGCTGCCCTCGCGCCTGGTGACGCTGGGCCTGCGCGATCGCGCCGAATATCGCGCGGCGCAGGGCCGCCGCCTGCCGCTCGATGACAAGCTCGCCAAGATCAAGGGCCCGGCCACGATTTCCATTGCGACGGTGCAAGGGCGCTTCAGCGTGCCCTTCGACTATGCCGGCTATGCCGAGGGCTGGGGGCAAAGCGTGCCCGCGCGCCTGGTCCGGACCGATGACGGTTTCGAAGTTCACTACGGCGTCACGCCGAACAGCCTGCCAGAGGAGGAGAACGCCATGGATACCATCGCTGCCGCCCCCGACAATTTCCTGTCCCGGGTCGGGCGTCTGATCGCCGGGATCGCCTATGACGCGATCGAGCAGGCGGAAGGCAAGAACAAGCTTGGGGTGGTCGGCCAGGCCATCCGCGAGATCGAGCGCGCCGAGAGCGAGGCGCGCGATGCGCTCGCCGCGGCGCGTGCCGAGGAATACCGCCTCAACGCGCGCCGCACCGAGATCGAGCGCGAGATGGCCGATCTCGCGCCCAAGATCGAGGGTGCGATCGCCGACGGGCGCGACGATCTCGCGCGCGCCGGCATCGCGCGGCAGATGGATCTGGAGGCGCAGTTCGAGGTGCTCTCCCGCGCCATCGACGAGAACAACGAGAAGATCGAACAGTGCGTCACCTCGCTGCGCGCGGTGCTGTCGGCGCTGCAGGATGCCGAGCAGCGTCGCGCCGATCTCGCAAAGAGCGAGGCGGCCGCAAGCCATCAGGCCGCGACGTCGCCACGGAAGCCGGGCGGCGGATCTGCCGCGGCGAAGGCGCTGCGGGCGGGGAGGGCGGTGGCGCGTGCCACCGGCGTGCCGCCGGGCATCCCGTATTCGAGCGATATCGACGAGCTCAGCGCGCTCCATCGCGACAAGGAAATTGCGGCGAGGCTGGCGCGGCTGAAGTCGCGCTCCTGAGTGCCGTGTCATGAGCGCGCTGCTCGAACACGTCATGTCGCCGGAGGTGAGGCCGTTCGCCATCGCGGCGGCCATGATCGTCATCGTCGGCTCGATCGAGGCGGTCTCGATGCTGGTCGGGGCCTCCTTGAGCGAGATGCTCGGCACCAACATCGATTTCGGTCATCCCAGCGACAATGGCGTGATCAACGCCATTTCCTGGATCAATGTCGGCGGCGTGCCGCTCTTGGTCTTCCTGCTGCTGCTGCTCGGCGCCTTCTCCATCACCGGTTTCCTGATCCAGGATATCGCGCGGATGGTGGCCGGTCCCTTGCCGGCGACCCTCGCGTCGGTCGGAGCGGTCGCCGTCTCGGTTCCGCTGGTCCGCGCTGCGAGCAGGGCCATCGCGCGGGTCATTCCCAAGGATGAAAGCTATGCCGTCGGCCTGGGGGACCTCGTCGGCCGCGTCGGTGAAGTCGTCATAGGCCCGCTCGACCAGGGGCCTCCCGGCAAGGTCAGCGTCGCCGATATCCACGGTAACCGCCACTTCGTCTGGGCGGTTGCCGCACCGTCGTCATCGCCGCTGCCGCAGGGAACCATGGTCCTGCTGGTCGATCGCGACGGCACCCGCTTCGTCGCGGTCAAGGCGGACGATGAACTCAAGCCGTCCAAGCCCAGTCTAAGCAGCTAGGTCATTCATTGGAGAAAGTCATGTTCGACATCGCAGTCCCGGCCATGATCGGCGTCGCGCTGATCGTCGTCCTCGGGATCGTCTTCACCATCCTCTACAAGCGCGCCACGCGCGACGAGGCCTTCGTGCGCACCGGCCTCGGCGGCAAGAAGGTCGTGCTCGACGGCGGCGCCATGATCCTGCCGATCTTCCACTCCTACGCCAGCGTCAACCTGAAGACGCTGCGGCTCACCGTCGAGCGCAAGGAGCGGGAATCCCTTATCACCAAGGACCGCCTGCGCGTCGACATCGTCGCCGAGTTCTACGTCCGCGTCCGACCCGACGACGAGAGCATCGCGCTGGCGAGCCAGACGCTGGGCGCGCTGACCAACGACGCCGAAGCCTTGCGCAACCAGGTCGAAGCAAAATTCGTCGACGGTCTGCGGTCGGTGGCCGCGACCATGACCATCCTGGAGCTGCAGGAAAAGCGCAGCGATTTTGTCAAGCACGTGCAGGCGACAGTGGAGTCCGACGTCAAATCCAACGGTCTCGAACTGGAGTCGGTCTCGCTGACAAAGCTCGACCAGACCGACGTCAAGTTCTTCAACCCCGAGAATTTCTTCGACGCCGAGGGCCTCACCCAGCTCAAGACCATCACCGAGACCCGCCGCCGCGACCGCAACGCGATCGTGCGCGACAACGAGGTGGCGATCGCGCAGAAGGACCTCGAGGCGCGGCAGCAGACCCTGACGATCGAACGCACCAAGAAGGAGGCCGAGCTGTCGCAGGAGCGCGACATCGCCAACAAGACGGCGAGCACCCGCGCGGAGGTCGCCACCGCCACGCAGACCGCGCGTCTGACCGAGGAGAATGCCCGCATCGACACCGACCGTGCCGTGGCCGAGAAGGAGGCCGGCGCCAAGCAGATCAAGGAAACCGCGGTGATCGAATCCGATCTCGCCATCAACAAGCGCAAGACCGATGCGCAGCGCGAAATCCAGATCGCCACCCAGGAGAACGAGATCCAGATCGCGGCCAAGAGCAAGCAGACCTCCGAAGCCGTCGCGGAGGCCAAGACCGCCGAAGCGCTGGCTGTGTCCGCGGAGGAAAAGGTCGTGACCGCACGCGCGGTCGAAGTTGCCGATCGTGCCCGTCTCACCCAGGTGCTGGAAGCGCGAACCGAGGCCGAGCGCAAGTCGACCGAGGTGATCGTCGCGGCCGAGGCCGAGAAGAAGGCCTCGCTCGACCGCGCCGAGGCCGTCAAGACGCTGGCCACCGCTGAAGCCGAATCCAACAAGATCAAGGCCGTCGGCGTCCGCAACATCGGTGAAGCGGAGGCTGCCGTCATCACCATGAAGAACGAGGCGCAGAACAAGCTCGGCAGCAATGTCATCGACTTCGAGATCGCCAAGAAGCGGATTGAGACGATGCCGGCAGCGCTGGCCGAGATGGTCAAGCCGATCGCCAACCTCAAGGACGTCCGCATCTTGCATACCGGCGGCGCGTTCGGCGGCAACGGCGCCGGTGGAGGCAATGTCGGCTTCGGCGAAGGTCTGGCCGGCGAGCTGCTCAAGGTGCACGCGCTGCGTCCGATGATCGACGAGATCCTACGCCAGAGCGGCTTTGCGCCCGACGAGGATCCCGTGAAAGCGCTGGTCGGCGCTGTGACCGGCAAGAGCAACGGCGCCGCTGTGCCAGTACCTGCGCCGGTGCCGCAGACAACAAACTCTGCCGATCTATGAATGCCCGTTCATTGCTGCGGAGAATTCGAAACGATAGAAACTGTGCCTTGCGCGTCTCGCGTCGCGCAAGCGTCCCGGAGTGCGGATCGATCGCGTCCTGAACCTTTCGATCCCGCTTCGGACGTGTCTTGAGGCAACGCTTTTCGTTGCCGTGGCGCCTGCGCCGATCGACGCCGGGCGCCGAGGCCTGTTTCGATCGGAGGATTTTTCACGTGAAGTATTTTCTGTCCGGATTGCTCGCGATCGGTCTTTCGATCGCCGCTATGCCCGCGCTCGCGGCTGACGCCCGCAACGTCACGGTCGTCAACGAGACCGGCTATGCCATCAAATTCCTCGGCTTCAACGCGCCGGACGACGGCCTGGACGAATGGGACAACGAGCTCGACAAGGTGCTGCAGAACCAGGCCAGCACCTATGTCGAGTTCGACGAGGACGACGAGGGCTGTGTCTGGAACATCCGCGTCGACTGGCAGAATTACGACGAGGCCGTGCTGTGGAAGAACGTCAACCTCTGCAAGATGACGGCGCTTCGGCTGCGCTACGACCCCGGCACCAAGACCACGTCGTTCCTCGCGGAATAGCGGCGGGCTGGCGGCTTGGAGGAGGGGCCGTTCAAGCCCTTCCTCAGCTACGTTCGCATGATGACGAATTCGTCCTTTGCAAGCGCTAGCGGCTTTGTTATACGCAGCCCCGCGCGAACGACTGGTTCGCCTTTTCCTCGGTAGCTCAGCGGTAGAGCATCCGACTGTTAATCGGATGGTCGCTGGTTCGAATCCAGCCCGGGGAGCCAAATCTTATCGTAAATCCAACAGGTTGCGATCGTGCCTTGAAGTGGCGCGCGACGTCTTTGCATCGCTTTCTGAGCGCTGTGCCGACAATCCCGGCCTGGAATCGCCTTCAACCAGATGTGTGCATAAGCGCTGTCGTGCCACGGGACCGGCGCCAAATCGACTCAATCGAAACCGAGCTTCGACCGCTGCCGGATCCTTACGGAGCTGATTCACATGCCAGACATCCAGGTCGACCATATGGCCCCCTCGATTCTGCCGGCCGACGTTCCCGAGCTCAGCGACGACGAATGCATCGCCCGTCTGGCGCGCGCGGTCGAGACGCCCGATTCGGCGCGGTTGGACGAGGTCGCCGCCCTGATCGGCCGCCTTGCGGTGGCCATCGAATAATTCGTTCCAACCCCTGCAGCGGTAGGATGCGGAAGCTGCAAGCCCGCAGGCGAACGGCCGTGTTGCGTTTTGGCCGTGCATGCTCCAAAGATGCCGCGAATTTCGTCCGCGGCGTCGTCCGCATTGCAGGGTCCGCAAATGTCCGGTTTCTCGACCGCGCGCCTCAAAATGGTCGATGGCCAGGTGCGCACCAATGACGTCACCGACCGTCGTGTTCTCGATGCCATGCTCACGGTTCCGCGCGAGGCCTTCGTGCCCGCCAGCCGGCAGGCCTTGGCCTATCTCGATCTCGACCTCGATGTGAGCGAGGGCGCCGCCAAGCGCTTCCTGGTCAAGCCGCAGCTGACCGGCAAGCTGCTTCAGGCCGCCGAAATCGGCGAGGGCGACAACGTGCTGGTGGTCGGCTGCGCCACGGGATATCTCGCCGCGCTGGCGGCCAGGCTGGCCCGCCAGGTCACCGCAACGGAGTGCGATTCGGC
>RXJC01000180.1:0-10856 GCA_003963435.1 Bradyrhizobiaceae bacterium
TCGACCAGCTTGTAGCCGAGCTTGCGGGCGATCTCCGCCTGCAGCTTCTCGATTTCTTCGGAGGTGAACTCGATCACCTTGCCGTCGCGCAGATTGATGAGGTGATCGTGGTGGCTGTCGCGCATCGTCTCGTAGCGTGCGCGGCCCTCGCGGAAGTCATGGCGCTCGATGATGCCGGCGTCCTCGAACAGCTTGACGGTGCGATACACGGTCGAGATCGAGATCTTGTCGTCGACGGCAACGCAGCGCCGGTACAGTTCTTCGACGTCCGGGTGATCGATCGCCTCCGCAAGCACGCGGGCGATGACGCGGCGCTGCTCGGTCATGCGCATGCCGGTGGCGGCACAGCGCGCCTCGATGCCGGACGCCTTGGATGCGGAAGAAGGTTTCAGTGCGGTCATTGTTTGTCTGCCTGGCGGGGGCGCTTTCTGCCACCAATGTTACGACAAGTCACGTCGCATCAGAAGGGCGTTCAATTGTTCCCCGTTCGGCTGCTTATAATAGCGTTCGCGGCGCCCGACCACCGTGAATCCACAGCCGTCGTAGAGCCGCCGCGCCGGCTGGTTGTTTTCCTCGACCTCGAGAAATATTGTGCGTACGCCGCGCCCGGCGAGGTGGCCGAGATGGCTCATCAGCAGCGTGCGGGAGAGGCCGCGGCCGCGATAGCCCTGATCGACCGCGATCGAGAGGATTTCCGCTTCGTCGGCCCCGATCCGCGATACCGCGAATCCGATGGTCCTGCGGCCGAGGCGCAAGCGATGCACCAGCGTGTTGCGCTCGCTCAGCATGCTCTCGAATTCGCCTTCGCCCCAGCCGTGCGCGAAGGAGGCGCCGTGCAGCTGCGCCAGCCGCGCGGCGTCGCGCATGGATGCGGGCTCGACGGCGGCCGTGCCGCCCCGCCACCATTCCGACAACCATCTCATCATGAGGTGACGGCTTGTGCTGCGAACGGCGGCTGCGCGGCGGGCTTGGCGTCGGGTGCCTTCAAATAGAATGGCCGCGCCGGACTTGTCTCGGGATCGGCGGCCGCGCCGAGCCATGCGACCCAGCCGATGTCAGGCGCTGCTTGCGCATCGACCGCGACCGGCTGCGGGATATCGTTCGGCCAGCGCTCGGCGAGGATGTTTGCGGCATTGCCGACCAGGTGCGGCGCGCCGAATTGCGACGCCGCGATCGCCTCGTCGACGGAGGCGACGCGCGGCCGCACCAGCTGGCTGCCGTCGCCGGCGACGATCTGGAAGTAGACATGGTCGTGCCGCGCGTCGATCGCGGAGATCACCGGCGCCGATTTGCTCTGGCCGACGATGGAGGCCGCATAGGCCGACAGGGTGGTGAGGCCGACGGCAGGGCGCCCGGCCGCGAGCGCAAGGCCGCGCGCCGCCGAAATGCCGACGCGCAGGCCGGTGAAACTTCCGGGCCCGACGGTGACGGCAATGCGGTCGAGCGCGGTGAAGGCGAGATCGGCCGATTGCATGACGCGCGCGATCATCGGCATCAGGGCCTCGGCGTGGCCGCGCTTCATCAGCTGCGATTCTTGCGCAACGAGCTCGGCTGTTTCGGTGTCGAGCACGGCTGTGGAGCAGGCGTCGAGCGCAGTATCGATGGCGAGGATCAGCATGAAAAAGCGAATGGCGAGTGGCGAATGGAGAGCAGTCTAGCGAACCAAGCGCCTATCCGCCATTCGTCTCGCACGATTTGCGGCCTCCGATATGCCGCCCCACGACGACCGTCATTCCGGGATGGTGCATTAGCACCAGACCCGGAATCTCGAGATTCCGGGTTCGGTCCCACGGGACCGCCCCGGAATGACGACTTCGTCGTCACATCGGCCGGACTTCGACCACGTCGGGCACGAAGTGCTTGAGCAGGTTCTGGATGCCGTGCTGCAGCGTCGCGGTCGATGACGGGCAGCCGGAGCAGGCGCCCTTCATGTTGAGATAGACGATGCCGTCCTTGAAGCCGCGGAAGGTGATGTCGCCGCCGTCATTGGCGACCGCCGGCCGCACCCGGGTCTCGATCAGGTCCTTGATCATGTCGACCGTCTCGGCGTCGGCCTCGTCGAAGAACTCGTCCTCGTCGTCGAGATCGGCATCGCTTTGAGCCTGGCCGTCGGCAAGCAGCGGCGCGCCGGACATGTAGTGCTCCATGATGGCACCGAGGATCGCGGGCTTGAGCTGCTGCCATTCACCACTCGCCTTGGTCACGGTGATGAAGTCCGATCCGTAGAACACGCCGGTGACGCCGGGCACCTCGAACAGCTTTTCGGCCAGCGGCGAGCGGCCCGCGGCTTCGCGGCTCGCAAACTCCATCGGGCTGCCGTCAACGACGACGCGGCCGGGAATGAATTTCAGCGTGGCGGGATTGGGGGTGGCTTCGGTTTGAATGAACATGGTTTTCTCCAGACGTCGCCGGTTCAAGGCCGGCGCGTGCCTATTCCCTAGCAGATGGCGACGGGGAACGCACGGTCAAGGGGAGGATGGGGCGTTCTGCTGTTCTATCAGCGGGTTAGGGGTCCCAAAACGCCCCCTTCCGTCATGGCCGGGCTTGACCCGGCCATCCACGCCTTGCTTCGTCTAGTGCCAAGAACGTGGATGCCCGGGACAAGCCCGGGCATGACGAATGCCCCAAGCTACGACAGCGAATCCACGCTTTGGTCGCTCAGCGCACCCGAGATGATCGTCACGGGAATCGGGAACGTCCCCACCGCATGCGCGAGCAGCGAGACCAATGGCCCCGGCCCTTCCGCGCCGGGGTTGGCGGCGAGCACCAGCATGGCGATGTCGCGGTCCTCGTCGATGACAGCCAGCAGCTGTTCCATGGCCGAGCCTTCGCGGATCACCCGCTCCGGGGTGATCGCGGCGATGCCGTTGGCGCGGCCCGCAGCGCGGTCGAGCGCAGCCTCCGCTGCTTCCTGCGCCTCGGCGCGCATGATGTCGGCGACCCCCAGCCATTCCTGGCTCTGCTGTTCGGGCTCGATGATGCGCAGCATCACCACGCCGCCGCCGGCGCGGATCGCCCAGCGGCTGGCATAGTAGACGGCGCGATCCCATTCGGCGGTGTCGTCGACGATGACGAGGCATTTGGGCTTGTGGCCCGGCTCGTAGCAAAGTCGCTTGCTGGTCATGCCTGTCCCGGACTGTGCACGACCGGCATGCTGCCACACTCCTGCAAAATAGGGGAGAGCAGATGCGGCCGGCGCTCGGGGCGCCGACCGTCTTAGCGCCGGCGGATGAAGCCGACGATGTCCTTGGATAGCTTCATCGTCTCGTCGGCGATGGCGCGGGCGCGGTCGGAGCCGTCGTTCAGGATCGCGTCGATATGGCCGGGGTCGGCGACGAGGCGCTTCATCTCGCCGGCGATCGGCGCGAGTTTTGTCACGCACAGCTCCGCCAGCGCGTTCTTGAAGCTGGAGAACTGGCCGTTGCCGAATTCGCGCAGCACGTCGGCTTTGGACCGGCCGGACAGCGCGGCGAAGATGCCGACGAGATTGTCGGCCTCGGGACGCGCTTCAAGGCCCTTCTCCTCCGTCGGCAAGGGTTCCGGATCGGTCTTCGCCTTGCGGATCTTCTGCGCGATGGTGTCGGCATCGTCGGTGAGGTTGATGCGCGAATTGTCCGAGGCATCGGACTTCGACATCTTCTTGGTGCCGTCGCGCAAGGACATCACCCGCGTCGCCGGGCCGGTGATCAAGGGTTCCGGCAGCGGGAAGAACAGGCCGTCATTGGCGCCCTGCGCGCGGATGGAGTCGCCGAAATCGTTGTTGAACTTCTGCGCAATGTCGCGCGAGAGCTCGAGATGCTGCTTCTGGTCCTCTCCGACCGGCACGTGGGTGGCGCGGTACAGCAGGATGTCGGCGGCCATCAGCACGGGATAGTCGAACAGGCCCACCGAGGCGTTCTCGCGGTCCTTGCCGGCCTTCTCCTTGAACTGGGTCATGCGGCCGAGCCAGCCCATGCGCGCGACGCAGTTGAAGATCCAGGCGAGCTCGGCGTGGCCCGAGACCTGGCTCTGGTTGAACACGATGTGCTTCTTGGGATCGATGCCGGCCGCGATGAACGCCGCGGTCACCTCGCGGGTGTTGCGCGTCAGCTCCGCCGGTCCGCCCCAGACGTCGATGCCTTGCGTGATCGCGTGCATGTCGACGACGCAATAGATGCAATTGTGGGTTTCCTGCATCTTCACGAAGTTGACGATCGCGCCGAGATAATTGCCGAGGTGCAGATTGCCCGTCGGCTGGACGCCCGAAAAGACCCGTTCAACGAATGGCATGGTCAGCCTTCCCATAGGTATTTGGCCGTCGTTTCCAACAGCGGCGCTGCCTCGTCAAGGGCAATTCGCAAGCGCAGCCCGTTCAGGCGGGACGCTTCAAGGCGTTAACCGCCTCGCGCCACGAGGCCGCGCCGAGGATTTGCAGCAGCAGGCCATAGACGGCGATCCCGGCCCCGATCTGCAGGCCCAGCACGATGAATCGGATCAGGCCGTGCGCCTCCGAGGGCATGAGGCCCGTGGTCAGCCAGAGCAGGGCGCCCATGGCGGCCGCGGCAAGCACGATCCGCGGCAGCCGCTTGCGGGCGGCGGCATCGACCGAGAAGCCGAACTCGGCCGCACCTTTCCGCAGCAGAGAGAGCGTGCTGCTCCAGGCGCCGGCCGCGATGCTCGCCGCGATCCCGCTCGCGCCGAAGAAATGGGCGAGCAGCACGGCAAGCACGACGGCGACCGCAAAGCCTTTGGCCGTTGCGAGCAGCGGCGTCATGGTGTCGGTGCGGGCATAGAAGGCCGGCGACAGCGCCTTGATCAGGACGTGGGCCGGCAGGCCCAGCGCCAGCCACGTCAGCGCGTGCGCCGTGGCCTCACTGTCCTCGGCACCGAATGCGCCATGCTCGAACAGCAGCCGCACGATCGGCTCGGCCAGCAAGATCAGGCCGAGCGTCGCCGGCAGCGCCAGCCCGGCCGCAAGCTCGAGTGCGCGCGATTCGGCATGCGCCACCGCCTCGCGGTCGGAGCTGGCGACGGCGCGCGTCAGCTCCGGCACCAGCACGGTGCCCATGGCGACGCCGACGATGCCGAGCGGCAGCTCGATCAGGCGGTTGGCGAAGTAGAGCCAGGACACCGCGGACGGCGTCGCGGACGCGATGATGGCGCCGGCCACCATCAGCCACTGCGGACCGGAGCTCGCGATCATGCCGGGAACGGCCTTGGCGAAGAAGCCGCGCATCTCCTTGTCGAAGCTGACGCGCAGCGGCGTCGCGAGGCGCGCGCTTCGCTGCGACAGCAACATCAGAAGTTGCAGCAGGCCGGCAAGTCCGACGGTCGCCGCCAGCATCCATGCCGCGAAAGCCGCATCGGCATGCCAGGCCAGCAGCACGGCGATCGCCGCGATCAGGGCGATGTTGAACAGCAGCGGCGAGAAGGCCGTGAGGGCAAAACGTCCTTGCGCGTTCAGCAGGCCCATCAGCACGGTGACGGGGCCGGCGAAGGCAAGATAAGGCAGCATCAGCCGTGCGTTCTGAACGGCGAGGTCGAGCGTGCCGCCGCCGACAAAGCCCGGCGCGATCACGGTGATGACCAGCGGCATGAACAGCGCGATGGCGATCGAGATCACGATCAGGGCGACGCTGACCGTGCCGAGCACGCGTCCCGCGAACGCCGCCGCAGCCGCCGCGCCATCGCGGTCTCGGACGCGCAGCCAGGCCGGGATCAGCGCCGCGTTCAGCGCGCCCTCGCTGAGCAGACGGCGCACCACATTGACGAGCTGGAAGGCGGCCAGGAACGCGTCGGCCACGGCACCCGTGCCCAACAGGGCGGCAATCATGGAATCGCGCGCAAAACCCAGCAGCCGCGAGGCCAGCGTTCCCGTCGAGACTGTCAGGAAGGAGCGGATCATTGCGCTTGAATAATACCGTTGCTTGCCCGCGAAGGGCCGGTCGTGATAGGCCGCGAGCCGGATTTCAGGGTAACAGGAAGCGGATTTCCGTAAGGTCCGCAATCCGCGAGACAGGATCAAGGTGAATGGCTGACGTGAAATATGACGTTCTCGGCATCGGCAACGCGCTGTTCGACGTGCTGGTCAGGACCGACGAGGCCTTTTTGGCCAAGCACGGCATGGCCAAGGGCAGCATGTCCCTGATCGACGAGGCGCGGGCGGCGGCCATCTACAAGGACATGGGCCCGGCCACGGAAGTCTCGGGCGGCTCGGCCGCCAACACCATCGTCGGCATCGGCAGCCTGGGGGCGCGCGCCGCCTATGTCGGCAAGGTCAAGGACGACCAGATCGGCAAGCTCTACGTCCACGACATCCGCGCTGCCGGCGTCGCCTTCAACACGCCGGCCGCCACCGACGGCCCCGCCACCGGCTGCTCCTACATCCTGGTCACGGATGATGGCGAGCGCACCATGAACACCTATCTCGGCGCGGCGCAGGATTTGTCGCCTGCCGATATCGACCTGGGCGAGATCGCCGCTGCCAGGATCGTCTATCTCGAAGGCTATCTCTGGGATCCGCCGGCCGCCAAGGAAGCCTTTCTCAAGGCGGCGAGGATTGCGCACGTGGCCGGACGCAAGGTCGCGCTGACGCTGTCGGATTCGTTCTGCGTCGACCGCTATCGCGACGAGTTCCTGTCCCTGATGCGCGACGGCACCGTCGACATCGTGTTCGCCAACGAGTCCGAGCTGCATTCGCTCTACATGACCTCCGACTTCGACACCGCGCTGAAGCAGCTGCGCAACGACGTCAATCTCGGTGTGGTCACCCGCAGCGAGAAGGGCTGCATGGTGGTCTCGTCCGAAGATGCCGTCGCAGCGCCCGCCTTCCCGGTCGACAAGGTGGTCGACACCACCGGCGCCGGCGACCTGTTCGCCGCCGGCTTCCTGTTTGGCCTCGCGCGCAACCTTGCCTACAAGCAGTGCGGCGAGCTCGGCGCGCTTGCGGCCGCCGAAGTGATCCAGCATATCGGCGCCCGCCCGCTGGTGTCGTTGAAGGAGCTGGCCGGCCAGCGCGGGCTGACGGCGTAGCGCGCGTCTCTCGCGTCTTCATTTGCGCGCCTCGCTCTCCGCTGTCATCGCCCGGCTTGACCGGGCGATCCAGTACTCCGAGACGTCAGTGGTTCAATCGCGAAGCCGCGGCGCACTGGATCCCCCGCCTTCGCGGGGGATGACAGTTGTCGTGTGGCGAGAGCGTTCGGCCCCTCACGCCGTCTTCGCCGCCTTCAGCCCCAGCCGCTGCTCCACGGCATCGCGCATCACGAATTTCTGGATCTTTCCCGTCACGGTCATCGGAAACTCGTCGACGAATTCGACGTAGCGCGGGATCTTGTTGTGGGCGATCTGGCCGTCGCAGAAGGCGCGGACCTCCTCCGCCGTCAGCGTCTCGCCCGGCCTGACGCGGATCCAGGCGCAGAGCTCCTCGCCGTAGCGGGTGTCGGCGACGCCGAAGATCTGCACGTCCTGGATCTTGGGGTGACGGTACAAGAACTCCTCGATCTCGCGCGGATAGAGATTCTCGCCGCCGCGGATCACCAGATCCTTGATGCGGCCGACGATGTTGCAATAACCCTCGTCGTCGATGGTGGCGAGGTCGCCGGTGTGCATCCAGCCATTGGCGTCGAGCACGTCGGCGGTCTTTTCCTTCTCCTCCCAATAGCCCAGCATGACGCTGTAGCCGCGGGTGCAGAGCTCGCCGCGTTCGCCGCGCTTGACGATCCTGCCTTCGAGATCGACCACCTTCACCTCGACATGCGGGTGAATGCGGCCGACCGTGGACACGCGCCGCTCGAGCGGGTCGTCGGTCGCGCTCTGGAAGCTGACCGGGCTGGTCTCGGTCATGCCATAGGCGATGGTGACCTCGCGCATGTTCATCTCGGTGTTGACGCGCTTCATCACCTCGATCGGGCAGGGCGCGCCCGCCATGATGCCGGTGCGCAGTGATTTCAAATTGAAATTCTTGAACTCGGGATGATCGAGCTCGGCGATGAACATGGTCGGCACGCCGTACAGCGCGGTGCATTTCTCCTGCTCGACCGCGCGCAGCGTCGCGAGCGGATCAAAGCCCTCGCCCGGATAGACCATGGTGGTGCCGAGCGTGACGGAAGCAAGGTTGCCCATCACCATGCCGAAGCAATGGTAGAGCGGCACGGGAATGCAGATGCGATCCTGCTCGGTCAGCCGCATCGCGCGCCCGGTGAAATAGCCGTTGTTGAGGATGTTGTGGTGGGTCAGCGTGACGCCCTTCGGCGATCCCGTGGTGCCGCTGGTGAACTGGATGTTGACGGGATCGTCGAATTGCAGGGCGGCGCCGAGCGCGGCAAGCTGCTCGCGATGCTCCGCTCGGCCCATGCGCGCGACATCTTCGAAAGGGATCGTGCCTGAGGCCGCCGGGCCGCCGATCTGGATCACCATCCGCAAGGCCGGCAGTCGCGCCGCCTGCAGCTGTCCGGGCCTCGCGCCCGCCAGCTCCGGCAGCAGCGTGTTGAGCATCTCCATGTAGTTGCTGGTCTTGAACGCGGTGGCGGTGACGATCGCCGCGCAGCCGACCTTCTTCAGCGCGAACTCCAGCTCGCTGAGCCGGTAGGCGGGATTGATCGTCACCAGGATCAGGCCGGCCTTGGCGGCGGCGAACTGGGTCAGGGTCCATTCCGGCCGGTTCAGCGACCAGATGCCGATCCGCATCCCGCGTTCGAGCCCGAGCGCGAGAAAGCCCGCGGCGAGTGCGTCGACCCGCTCGGCGAACTCTTTCCAGGTCCATCTGACGCCGTGGCTGGGCGAGACCAGCGCCTCGCGATCGCCCCAGCGCCGCACCGCGTGGTCGAGGCTGCGGCCGATGGTGTCGCCGAGCAGCGGCGTGTCCGAGATGCCGCAAACGTAGCTGTCCGCTTTGTCCGTCAATTCAAAATCCTTTCGTCAAGAATAATGATGGCCGGGCCTTCGCTGCGCCGAAGCGGCTTCGGCCGCGCAGGCGGGACGAGCCCGGCCATCATGCGTGGATAGAGCCGCGCTCTTCAAGCCGCCTTCTGCCCGCTGCCGGCATCGAGTCCGGCATAGACGCCGCGCTCGAAGCCTGCGAACGCTTCCAGGCATTTCGCGTCGGCGAACGGGAGGAGCTGCATCAGGATCACGCCGGTGACGTCGCGCGCCGGATCAATCCAGTAATAGGTGTTGGCGAGGCCCGCCCAGGCGAGGCTGCCGGCGCTACGGCCCTCGGCGGTCTTTTGCGTGTTGATCATGAAGCTGAGCCCCCATTTCTTGGCCTGCTCCGGATAGAGGTCGACGTCGTTAGTGTACATCGGTGCCGCCGTCGTCATCTTGGTCATGTTGAGATCGCCCATCTGGTTCTGGCTCATCATGGCGACCGTGTCGGTCTTCAGCACCTGGTTGCCGTTGCCGCGGCCCTTGTTCAGGATCATCTGGGTGAACTTGATGTAATCGGCCGCGGTCGAATAGAGGCCGCCTCCACCCATGTGGAATTCGGGCTCCTGCTCGAGCTCGAACGGGATCGCTGCGAGCTGGCCGTCCTCGCCGCGCGCATGCATGCCGACGAGGCGCTTGCGCATGCTGTCGGTGATCTTGAACGCGGTGTCGCTCATGCCGAGCGGGTTGAACAGGTTGTCGCGCAAATAGGCGTCCAGCCGCTTGCCGCTGACCGCTTCCACCGCCTTGCCGACGAAGTCGATGTTGGTGCCGTATTCCCAGCGCGTGCCGGGGTCGGTCATGATCGGCGTCTTCAGTGCCGCGTTCTGGCAGGTGGTGATGGCGGGAATGCCGTGCTTGTCGAGATAGACCGCGAGATCGCCGTTCCACATATTGTAGCAGAAGCCGGCGGTGTGGGTCATGAGCTGGCGCAGCGTGATCGGCCGCTTGGCCGGCCGCAGCTTCGCCTCGCCCTTGGCGTCAAAACCTTCGAGCACTTGCGGATTGGCGAGGTCGGGCAGCACCGCACCGATCGGCGCATCCAGCGACAGCTTGCCCTGTTCGACCAGCTGCATCGCGCCCGCCGCGGTCACCGCCTTCGTCATCGAGGCGATCCAGAACACGCTGTCCGCGGTCATCGCATCGGGTTTGGACAGGTCGCGCTTGCCGAATGCGCCTTGATACAGCACGTCGTTACCGCTGGCGGCGATCGCGACGACGCCCGGAATCTCCTTGGCCTCGCTCTTCTGACGCAGAATCTCGTCGATCTCAGCTTTGCTTTGCATGGCGTTTCCTCGGGTTTGACTATTATTGGTAGTCGCCGATTGTCCTCCCGCGCGCTCCGTGCCGCAAGCGCGTCGAGATGCCCGCTTCGGTCGCGATGTCGTGACTTGACGGTCCGTGCGCCACGCAGGACGACAGGCGGGCTGAACGGCAACACTCCGTCACAATCTGCGGTGGATGGCCGCATCTCGCCGTGACCTAGGATGGGCTCCGGCGATATGCTTCACGTGTTTGAAGCACTTGAAACATTTTGTGCGCTGCCGCGTTCAGTACTCGGCCCAATCGGCGGCCAACGTTAAGACTTGATGCAAATTTGGCGGCTCGCAGCGGCCGCGAGGGGACCTCAGATGATTTCGACCTGGAGCGAATGGAAGCGCTATCCCCGTCCCGGACGGGGCGAGAACCTGGAGGCGCCGATTTCGCCGGGGATCTACGAGGTGCGCATCGCCGGGACCGGGGCGCTCTATTCGTTCGGCGCGGTCGACAATCTGGCGCAATCCCTGGCGCTGCTGCCGGTCGGCTCCAAGTCGTGGTTCGGACGCCGCAACGCCTCGGACGTGCCCGATCTCGAATACCGGACCTGCGCGACCTCCTCGAAAGCCGACGCCAAGGCGGCCGCTGAGCGCATGATCGGCCGGCGCGAGACTTATATGAGCGGCGCGGCCTAAGGC
>RXJC01000180.1:10906-11427 GCA_003963435.1 Bradyrhizobiaceae bacterium
GCGGCCTAAGGCCGCTTCTATGAGCGGCGCGGCCTAAGGCCGCTTCCCCGTTTGCTCCCGGCAGATGTGCGTTGCGGGGCGGTGCATTGGGCACCGCTTGCCCCTATATTCCGCACCCGATCCGATCGCCTCCAGGGAGTACGCCATGACACCGACCGCCGCCGCACGCGCCCCGCAAGCCACCGCCACCCTGCGCGACCGGCTGAAGGATCCTTCGCTCCTGAAGGAAGCCTGCTACATCGACGGCGCCTGGGTCGGCACGCCGGTGTTCGCCGTCAACAATCCCGCCACCGGTGTCGAACTCGCAAAGGTTCCGCAGCTCGGAGCGGACGAGACCACCAAGGCGGTCGAAGCCGCCCAGCGTGCCTTTCCGGGCTGGGCCAAGCACACCGCCAAGCAGCGTTCCAACATCCTGCGCAAATGGTTCGAGCTAATCACAGCCAACCGTGAGGATCTCGCGCTGATCCTCACCTCCGAGCAGGGCAAGCCGCTCGCCGAGGCGCTCGGCGAGGTCGATATCG
>RXJC01000113.1:0-4846 GCA_003963435.1 Bradyrhizobiaceae bacterium
CCGACTCGTGACTCGGCGGATCCCAGCGATAGCCGCCGAGAGGAACTCGGTAAACGCGGCGCGCCTGAACGGCCTCCACGCCCTGCCAGCGCGGATCGCGATACAGATCGGACGGCATCGTCGAATCGAAATTTCCAAGCAGGATGACTTGCGGATTCCACGCGAGGATCTGCTCGATGGTCACGGTGCTGACCGAAGCCGTGCCGCCGACCGCATTCTGTCCGCCCGCCAGCTGAATGGCCAGATCCTGAGCCGTTCCCTGGCCGCTGACGCGCAGCACGTTCCTGGCGCGATTGAAGTAGAGCACGCGCGGTCGCTGCGTCGACGAGAGATCGGCAAACCGTGAAGTCAGCGACTGACGCGTCTCTTCCTGCTTTCGGAGCAACTCGCCGGCGCGGTCTTCCCTGCCCGCGATCTTCCCCATCAACTTCACGTATTCGACGTAGTTCTCGAACGAGCCGACACGCATGCCGACGACGGGTACACCCGTCCGGTCCAATGGCCCGATGATCTCGTTGTTGTTGGCCCATTGGAAAACCGCATCCGGCCGCAAGGCGAGGATTGCCTCTACGTTCGGGGCGAAATTGGAGGCATCTCCGCCGGTCGTGATCGCCGTCTGGATCTGCCTGAAGCCCGGAAACAGTTTCCCGAAAATGCCGTCTTGCATCGCGCGTGCAGCGTACTCGTTCATCCCGACGATCTTCCTGTCGTCCCCATCGATCGTCATGAAGGTCGATGGTGCCGGGATCGGAATGATCACCACGCGTTCCGGCAGTCGGCTGAACGAGAGCTTGCGGTTGCGCTGGTCAATCAGATCGAGCGCGTTCGCAGAACTGAGCTCGGCGAACGCAATCGCAAGGATCGTCGCCAGGCAAAGTGATGACCTTCCCCAATGCAACAGCGGCAGCATGAATTCATGAACCTCAGAGCCGCCAAGGATGAACCACCCGGCGCTGCTGGGTTGGCTACATAGTCCAACGAGAAAAGATTCAAAAGTAAAATGCTCGTCGCAGGCCGCGTGTGCGGCTCTTGGAAATTAGAATTGCTTGAAAGACGGAATGTCGTTCGGTCGCGACGATGAGTGATCGAATTGCGTGCATCGATCTCGCAATTGATGAGCATGCACCCAGCGGGATTTGAATCTCTCGAAACTCGACTGCGGACGATGGAACAGAAGATGACGACACGATAAGAGCCCTGAGGCTGGCTGAGTGCTGAGGGATATCGCCGATGTTTTCGAGTTCGTTGTCGTCATCGACCTTTAGATTGAGTGTGGGGCTTGCTTGTGTCGTGGCCACAGCATCGAGCGTCGTCGCGGAAGCACAGACAGCTGGTGGTTCATCACAACAATCCGTGCTTCCAGCGGTGACCGTAGAAGCGGGAAAGCCATCGAAGCCTCGCCGCACGATGCGGCAGAATGCAGCTCGCACGGCGCGACAAACCCAGTCGCAGGCCGTCCAGCCAGCACAAGCCCAGCAAGGCGCCGCAACAGCTCCTGAAGGCACAAACAGCGATTCCCTGAAACCCATGGGCGGCAAGCTGCCGCAAGCGGGAATTCCTCATCTTGCGGAGCAGAGCATCACGGTTGTCGACCGTGCCCAGATCGAGGCGACCTCGCCAACCGGTCTTCTCGACATTCTCGCTTCGGTCCCGGGCGTCTCGGTCGCCCGCTCCGGCGGTATCGGTGGCCAGATCTACCTGCGAGGGTTCTCCTCGAACAGCTTCCGCTCGCCGATGTTCATCGACGGCGATCGCTTCCGCGGCCGCAATACACTGCAGCTCAGCTATCTTGCGCCTGACGAGGTCGAGCGCGTAGAGGTGATCCGCGGTCCAGGCTCTGTCGTCTATGGCAGCGAGGCACTGACAGGGCTGGTCAACGTCGTGACCCGCTCGTACACCGGCGATACGTCGGGGCCATTCCGGTTTACGGGTGGCGGCTGGTCGACCGGCTACGGAAGTGCCGCCAACTCGTTCACCACCTACGACTGGGTCAAGGGCGCCGGACAGGGCTTCGATTTCATCGGCGGCTTCGCCGGGCGCTGGGGCGGCGACTATCAGACTTCGCTCGGAACGGTGCCGAATAGCGACTATCAGAGCGTCGGCGGCAATATCAAGCTCGGCTACGCCCCCGATATCGGACAGAGGCTGGAGCTCTCGTTGCGCTCTTACAGCGAGGTCGACGGGCGAGCAGGCGGCGTCGGCGGAGCGCCTGGTGTGCCATATCTCCAGGTCCGGCAGGACCCCAATCAGGTGCATTCGGCGCGCATCGCCTATACGGGCGAACTCGACGGCTTGGTGAAGCACGTCGAGAGCTCCTTCTACGTCAACTATTTCGACACGAAGCTCTCGACGATCAACAATACGATCAACGCCGCCGGCATCACCACCCGGACCGTCAGATCCACCAACCACGTCATCGGCCCCTTGGTGATCGGGGGACGCTCACTGGCCGAAATTCCCTGGCTCGCTCCTTGGGGAGCAAACAAGACCACGCTTGGCCTTGATGGCTTCCGGGAAGCACGGCCGGGCAGTGAGTTGACCTCCGAGACGATCACCCGCAATGCAACGACGGGGGCCGTGATCAGCGACGTCGTCTCTCCGTACACCAAGCAAGGGCCTGATACGACACAGTCCAACGTCGGTGCCTTCGTCCTGCATGAATGGAAGCCGATCCAGCCGCTGACGCTTTCGGCGGGCGGCCGCTTCGACTGGTTCAACACGAGCACCGAGACCTCACCGCTCTCGTCGAGCATTCCAGCAGATGTCCGAGCGGTCTATTCGAGCAAGACCAACGTCGATCGGACGGCTCCGACCGGCAGCGTGGGATTCGTCTATGCCATCCTGCCCACACTCGATCTGCTCGGCAGTGTGGCGACCTCGTTCCGCCAACCGACAAACTCCGAGCTGTTCGCCGTGACGGCGACCCAGCTTCCCAATCCGAACCTGAAGCCCGAGAGCGGTGTGAATTACGAAGGAGGCGCACGCTTTCACACGTCCAACGCGGAACTCAAGGTCACGGCGTTCGATACGCACTACGAGAACTTTCTTCAAACGGTCGCAGTGACGCTCAACGGCGTCGGGGGCTTTACCCAGTCGCAGAACGTCGGCAAGGCCGAGGTGACCGGCGTGGAGTTGGAGGCTCGCTGGCAGATCACGCCGGCTGTCAACGTGTTCACGAATGTTGCCCAGCTGCGGGGCACCAACACGCTGACCGACAAGCCGCTGCCGTTTCTCGCACCGTATCGCGGGCGGGTGGGAATTCAGTACGCCGACCCGAATGGCAGCTACTCGATTCTAGGTGTGGTCGATTGGGCCTCCAGCAAGACCCGGATCGATCCGGCGCAGGAGTATACGACCTCGGGCTACGCCATTCCGAAGCTATATGCCACGCTTCAACTGGGAAAATTGGTATCTCCGCAACTCGGCGATACCAAGCTGATCCTCGGCCTGGAAAACGTCTTCAACACGGCCTATGTCGACGCCTCGACCTTCGTGAACCGCTCGTATCCACGGAGCTACACGAACCCGCTGGTGGAGACGGGCCGAAACTTCTCGGTGAAACTGCAGCACACCTTCTAAAGCATGATCCGGAAAAGTGCTTTTCGGTTTTCCGAAAAAATCGTGCTCGAACGACAGCCTAAAGCGCGATGGCGATTCATCCTCGTCGCATCACGCTTTAGCGGCGGCTACTTTTGCGCTACATACTCCGCCCACCCCTTCGCCCGCAGGCTGCACGCCGGGCACTCGCCGCAGCCGTAGCCCCAATCGTGCTGCGCGCCCCGCATCCCGAGATAGCAGGTGTGGGAGTGCTCGCGGATCAGATCGACCAGCCCCTCGCCGCCGAGGTCCTGCGCGAGCCTCCACGTCGCGGCCTTGTCGATCCACATCAGGGGCGTGTGCAGCTCGAACTTCCTGGCCATGCCGAGTGACAGCGCCGTCTGCATGGCGCGGATGGTCTCTTCGCGGCAATCGGGATAGCCGGAGTAATCGGTCTCGCACATGCCGCCGACGATGTGGGTGATGCCGCGCCGATAGGCCAGCGCCGCCGCAAAGGTCAGGAACACCAGATTGCGGCCGGGCACGAAGGTGTTGGGCAGGCCGTCGGCGCCCATCGCGATCGCGACATCGCGCGTCAGCGCGGTCTCGGACACCGCCGCCAGCGTCGGGATCGACAGCGTATGGCTGTCGCCGAGCTTTGCGGCCCAGTCCGCGCGCAATGCCTTGACGCCGGCGAACAGCCGTTCGCGGCAGTCGAGCTCGATGGCGTGGCGCTGGCCGTAATCGAACCCCAGCGTTTCGACGCGCGCAAAGCGGCTCAGCGCCCAGGCCAGGCAGGTGGTGGAATCCTGGCCGCCCGAGAACAGAACCAGCGCGGTTTGCGATGAAAATGCGTCACTCATGCCGTGCGCTTTAGCACCCCCCGAGGGGCCCGCCAATCGGTGGAAATCGACCCGTTCCGCCTCCTTACGCTGGGATCGGCCGGTTGCTTTTGGCATAAGGTTTGGGACCCAGGAGACTGCCCCGCAATGACCCCTTCCCGCGACATTTCCCGCCTGATCGAGATCATGGCGGCGCTGCGCACGCCGGTGACCGGCTGCCCCTGGGACCTCGAGCAGAATTTTGCGACCATCGCGCCCTATACGATCGAGGAAGCCTATGAGGTGGTGGACGCGATCGACCGCGGCGATCTCGACGATCTCCGCGAGGAGCTCGGCGACCTCCTGCTCCAGGTCGTGTTCCACGCCCAGATGGCGTCCGAGCAGAATGCCTTCGCGTTCGGCGACGTCGTCGAGGCCATCACGCGAAAGATGATCCGGCGCCATCCCCATGTCTTCGCCGACAAGGA
>RXJC01000113.1:4896-12627 GCA_003963435.1 Bradyrhizobiaceae bacterium
ACGGCAATCTCGCCTCGCATCACGTCAAGGGAGTCTGGGACCGCATCAAGGCCGAGGAAAAGGCCGAGCGCGCGGCGCGCCGGCCGCCGGAAGAGGCGCCGACGCACAAATCCCTGCTGTCAGGCGTCAAGGCCGGGCAGCCCGCGCTGACGCGGGCCATGGAGCTGCAGCGCAAGGCTTCCACCGTCGGCTTCGACTGGAACGACCCGCGCGCGGTGCTGCAAAAGATCCGGGAGGAAGCCGACGAGATCGAGGCCGCGCTCGACCGTGGCGACAAGCAGGAGATCGCGGAGGAGACCGGCGATTTGATGTTCGCGCTGGTCAACCTCGCCCGCCATGTCGACGCGGACCCGGAAAGCGCCCTGCGCGCGACAAACGCCAAGTTCGAAAGGCGCTTTGCCTATATCGAGCGCGCGCTGGAGACGCAGGGACGCACGCTTGAGCAGGCATCGCTGGCGGAGATGGATGCGCTGTGGAATGAAGCGAAGACGGCGACGTGATGGAAGGCACGCCATGGAAATCAGGCAAGACGATCCGAAGGCGCGACATGTGGCCGATTTGTTGGCGCATCACCTGGAAGAGCTCCGCAGCGTCATGGGCGAGCATGCGCAGGCGCTCGACGCAAGCGGCTTGTCGGCTCCGACTGTGACGTTCTGGACGGCCTGGCAGAACGATGCGCTGGCTGGCTTCGGCGCGCTGAAGCAATTGGATAAGACGCACGGCGAAGTGAAGTCGATGCGGGCCGCGCCCGCCGCGCGCGGGACCGGGGTCGGCCGCGCAATCCTGCTCCACATCGTTGCAGAGGCCCGAAAGCGAGGCTACGCGCGCCTCAGCCTGGAAACCGGCACGGCATCGCTTCACGCGCCGGCCGTTTCACTCTATCGCAGTGTCGGCTTCGCAAACTGCGAACCGTTTGCCGATTATCAGGCGAGCCCGCATAACCAGTTCATGAGCCTCGACCTCGCAAATTGATCGGGTCGTAGCTCAGGCCGACAGGCGCGGCACGGCGTCGAACCTGTGCACCACGATATCCCGCTTGGTCTCGTCCACCCGCACGGTCATGTCGAAGCGGCCATCGTGCAGTTCTTTCGACAGCACCTCCGAATTGCGATGCAGCCAGCTGATGCCGGCGCCGTCGGCGGCGTCGATGGAGAGATCGAGCGTGGTACGTTTGGCGGCAAGCCGTTCCTCGATCGCGGCGAGCAGTGCATCGACGCCCTCGCCCGTGACGGCCGAGACCAGCATGGCCGGATGATCCTCCGGCCGGCGCGCGGCGATGTTCATGAGCTCTTCGCGTTGCTCCGCATCGTAGCGGTCGATCTTGTTCCAGACCTCGATGATGCGACCGCTGTCGTCAGGGTTGATGCCGAGCTGGCGCAGCACGGCATCGACGTCGCTCTGCTGCGCCTCGGCATCTTCGTGCGAGATGTCGCGGACGTGCAGGATGACTTCGGCCTCCAGCACCTCCTCCAGCGTGGCGCGGAAGGCGGCGACGAGCTGGGTAGGCAGGTTGGAGATGAAGCCGACCGTGTCGGACAGCATGGCCTTGCCGCCATGCGGCAGGTTGAGGGCGCGCAAGGTCGGATCGAGTGTCGCGAAAAGCATATCCGCCGCCTGCACGTCGGCGCGGGTCAGGCGGTTGAACAGCGTCGACTTGCCGGCATTGGTGTAGCCGACCAGCGCCACGACGCGATACGGCACGCGCTGGCGCCCGGCGCGATGCAGCCGCCGCGTCGCCTGCACCTTCTTCAGCTCGCTCTCGAGCTTGGTGATGCGCTCCTGGATCAGGCGGCGGTCAGCTTCGATCTGGGTCTCGCCGGGACCGCCCATGAAGCCGAAGCCGCCGCGCTGGCGCTCCAGATGGGTCCATGACCGCACCAGGCGCGAACGCTGATAGTTGAGATGCGCGAGCTCGACCTGGAGCGAGCCCTCCTTGGTCTTGGCACGTCGGCCGAAGATTTCCAGAATGAGCCCGGTGCGATCGAGCACCTTGGCCTGCAATTCCTTTTCGAGATTGCGCTGCTGGATCGGCGCCAGCGCGCAATCCATCACCACGAGCTCGACGTCGAGGCTTTTGACGAGCGCCGCGATCTCCTCGACCTTGCCTTTGCCGATATAGGTCGCGGGACGGATCTGGCTGATCGGCGCGATGATGGCGTCGGCAATGACGAGATCAATGGCGCGCGCGAGGCCGGCGGCTTCATCAAGCCGGGCCTCGGCATCGCGCACGACGTGAGTCTCCGATGACGCGTCGGCAGCGCCGGCACGCGCGCGCAAATAGGGGCCGATGACAAGCACCCGCCCCGTCTGCTTAGCCCCTGCCGACCGCGGGCGGTCGGCATCCCCGTCGAAATTCCGGGGTTCCAATCAGATCACTCTCAAGCCGGCTGATCCTCGCCGCCTTCGAACAGCTGGATCGGAGCACCGGGCATGATGGTCGAGATCGCATGCTTGTAGACGAGCTGCGAATGACCGTCGCGCCGGAGCAGCAGACAGAAATTGTCGAACCAGGTCACGATGCCCTGGAGCTTCACTCCGTTGACCAGAAAGATCGTCAGTGGCGTCTTGGTTTTGCGAACGTGATTAAGGAAGGTGTCCTGTAGATTTTGTGCGCGGTCTGCCGCCATTGTTTTTTTCTCGCTTTGAGTTTCTTTTTATTGCGCCGGTTGCGGCCCTCTTTGTGAGGTTCGGGGCCTCTCCCGGTTGCCGCTCCTTCATGAGATCCCCCTCGGAAGGAACAGCTATGCGATTAGAGGACAGGTGGACTTATTAGGCAAGCCGCTTCACGCGGCAGCCCCGGTCGTAATGCCCCGAAAAACTACGGAAATCGAGGATTATTCTCGCTCGGTCGTCGAGGCGGCACCTCGACGCCGTGGCGTTAGAGTCTTGTTTTGACGTCTCTTTCTTGGCGCGACGTGAGGTCCGTTTCGCTCCCGAACGCGTTAGCCGACACCGAGCGCTTTCAGTTTTCGATGCAGCGCCGACCGTTCCATGCCAACGAACTCGGCTGTACGAGAAATATTTCCTGAAAAACGGCTGATCTGTGCAATCAAATAGTCGCGCTCGAACACTTCGCGCGCCTCGCGCAGCGGCAGGCCCATGATGTGCTCGCCATTGTTGCTGGTCGGCATCGCCGGCACCATGGAACCAACGTCCTGCGGCAGCATGTCGGCCGTGATGATGACCTCCGGCCCGCCGGCCGCAAGAATCATGACCCGCTCAACGTTGTTGCGGAGCTGGCGCACATTGCCCGGCCAGACATGCGATTGCAGCACCGCCATCGCGTCCTGCCCGATCTGCCGCTTGGGCAGGCCGCTGCCGGCCGAGATCTGCTCCATGAAGTAGTCGATCAATTCCGGGATGTCCTCGCGCCGTTCCGACAGCGCCGGCACGCGGATCGGCACCACGGAGAGCCGGTGATAGAGATCCTCGCGGAAATGGCCGGCCGCGATCTCCTCTTCGAGATTGCGCGCGGTCGAGGAGATGATGCGCACGTCGACCTGCACCTTGGCCGTGCCGCCGACGCGCTGGAACGACTGCTCCACCAGCACGCGCAAAATCTTGTTCTGGGTCTCGCGGGGCATGTCCGCGATCTCGTCGATGAACAGGGTACCGCCATGGGCTTCCTCGAGCGCGCCGGGCTTGCGCGCCTGCTCGCCGTTGGACTGCTCGACGCCGAACAGCTCGTGCTCCATGCGCTCGGGCGTGATCGCGGCGGCGTTGATGACGACGAAGGGACCGTCGGCGCGGCCCGAAGCCGCATGCAGCGTGCGCGCGGTCAGTTCCTTGCCCGCGCCGGCAGGACCGACGATCAGGATGCGGCTGTTGGCCTTCGCCGCACGTTCGATGGTCTGACGCAGCTGGTTCATGCTGGGCGAGCGGCCGACGAGCTGGCTGGCGCTCGGCGCGAGCTGCTTCAGCTCCTTGACCTCGCGCTTCAGCCGCGAGTTCTCCAGCGCGCGGGTCGCGACCAGGATCAGGCGATCGGCCTTGAACGGCTTCTCGATGAAGTCATAGGCGCCGCGCTTGATCGCGGCGACCGCGGTCTCGATGTTGCCGTGACCGGAGATCATCACGACCGGCAGGTCGGCATTGTCCTTCTTGACCTGCTCCAGCAGTTGCAGGCCGTCGAGCTTGGAGCCCTGCAGCCAGATGTCGAGGAACACCAGATGCGGCCGGCGGTTGGAGATCTCGGCGAGGGCCGTGTCGCTGTCGCGTGCGGTCCTTGTGACGAAGCCCTCGTCCTCGAGAATGCCCGCAACGAGATCGCGAATATCGGCCTCGTCATCGACGATCAGAATTTCACTAGCCATGGGTCGCGCCTGTTCTGTCAGCTGCCTGTTGAGGCTTCGATTTTCGTTGAATCATTGGTCTTTTCAGCGGCCTCTTTGGTTTCGGCCGCCGGCTCTTTTGTTTCCGGCGCCGCGTCCTTCGGCGGCGCTGTCATGGCCTCCGGAGGGGCGTCCTTGACCATTTGTGCCGGCTCGGCTCCTTCGGCCTTGGCAGGCTGCCCGGAGATCGCAAAGCGCATCCGCATCCAGGCACCGCGCTGGCCCTCGCGGAAGTCGGAGGCGTCCTTCAGCTCGATACGCCCACCATGGTCTTCCAGCACGCGGCCGACGATCGCAAGGCCAAGGCCGGTGCCCTTGGCCCGGGTCGTCACATAGGGCTCGAGTAGCCGGGAGCGCGCGACCTTGGGCAGGCCGATGCCGTTGTCGACCACGTCGATCAGCACGTCCTCGCCCTCGCGCGAGACGACGACGTCGATGCGGCCCTTGCCGTAACCCTTGCCCAGCTCCTCCGGCGGCACCTGCTCGATCGCCTCGGTGGCGTTCTTGACGATGTTGGTGACCGCCTGGGAGATCAGCCGCCGGTCGAACTGCGCCCGGAGCGGATCCTGCTTGAACTCGGCCTCGATATCGATCTCGGGATGGGCAACCTTCATCAGGAACACGGCCTGCCGCACCGTGTCGGCGACGTCCTCGCCCTCCATCACGGGCTTCGGCATCCGCGCGAAACGCGAGAACTCGTCGACCATGCGCCTGATGTCGTCGACCTGGCGCACGATGGTGTCGGTGCACTGGTCGAAGATCTGCTTGTCCTTGGTCTCGGTGATGTCCTTGCCGAACTTGCGGCGGATGCGCTCGGCCGAGAGCTGGATCGGCGTTAGCGGGTTCTTGATCTCGTGGGCGATGCGGCGGGCGACGTCGCCCCAGGCCGAAGTGCGCTGCGCCGAAACCAGCTCGGTGATGTCGTCGAGCGTGATGATGTAGCTGTCGTGCGGCTGGTTCTTCTCGGCGCTGACGCGGACCGAGAGGTTGCGTTCGGTGCCGTCGCGGGTGATCGTGATCTGGCCCTGCACCAGGCGCTGGGTCCCTTCCCGCGCCGCCTTCATCATCTCGTCGAGCTCGGGCAGCACGTCGGAGAGCGGATGGCCGAGAGTCTCGGATTCGGCGTGCCCGATCAGCTTCTCGGCGGAGCGGTTCAGGATGCCGACGCTGCCGGAGGCATCGACGCCGATGATGCCGGCGCTCGCGCTGGACAGCACGGCCTCGATGAAGCGGCGGCGGCTGTCGATGAGGTCGCTGGCGTTGACAAGCTCGTCGCGCTGGCTGCGCAATTCCTGCGTCATCTTGTTGAAGGTCTCACCGAGCTGGGCGAGATCGCCTTCCGACTGGTGCACCGGCACCTGGACATGGAGATCGCCGGTCGAGACCGTCTGGGCCGCGTTCATCAGCCGCCGGATCGGGGAGACCAGCGAATTGGCGAAGTTGAGGCCGATCAGCACCGAGGCCATCAGGATGGTCAGCGCAATCACCGCGAACATCAGCGCGAAGGCGACCTGGATGCCGAGCCGGCGCGACTCGATCTGGGCGTATTCGGCGACGCTGACCTCGGTCTGCTTGAGCTGATTGACGACGTTGGGATCAAGGGGGCGGGCAACATAGAGGAAGGTGTCGTTGAAGGCGCGCAAGCGGATCACGGCCGCGACATAGCTCGCATCCGGCAGCACCGCGATCTCGGGCTCGGTCTCGTTGACGTTGCTGAGGAAGTCGGGCGCCGGCGGCGAATAAGCGAGCCGCATGCCGGTCTCGGCGGACTCCAGGATGTTGGTATTCTTGTCGATGATCATCGCGCCCGGCAGGTTGCGCGAGCCGGCGCTGGCGGTCAGCACCTCGCGGAACGAGCGGCGATCCTGGTCGTAGAGCGGCCGCGCATGCGCGATGTCGTTGGCCATGCCGAGAATGTCGCCGCGGATCAGCTGCGCATGGTCCTGCATATAGGCCCGCGCGATCGTCAGCGAGTTCTGGATCACCTCCTTGGTCGGCCCGGAGAACAACCGGTCGAGGCCGCGCTCGATGGTGACGTTGGCGACGACGGCGACCAGCACCGCCGGCAGCACCGCCACGATCGAGAACAGGCTGACGATCTGGACATGGAGGCGTGCCGCCGCCCTGCCCCGCCGCCGCGCCAGGATCAGCTGCCAGAGCTCGCGGATGATGATGCCGACCAGCAGCAGGATCGTGGCCGCGTTGATCAGGTAGAACGAACGGACCACCTCCGGCGTCGGCTCGATCTTGGTCAGGCCGGTCAGAACCAGGAAGGTCAGGAAGGCCGACAGCAGAGCCAGCGCGACGGCAATCGGCGCCAGCCAGCGCCTTACCGACCAACGCCGGGGCTCTTCCGCTGGGGCCGTGTCAAAGTGTGCCGCCGAGGTCTCTGCGCTGGTCATTCCGGCAATGGTGGTGCTGAAAACGGGTCCGCGGGCGCGCGGATACTGATGTATTCGTACCACATTGTTGCCGAATTGCGACAATTGCGAGGCGTCACGCCCGCGACGCAGCGGCGCAATCCACAGGCCGTTCTTCTGGCAGACCTAGCCTGCGGGAACGGATTTCCGCGGCCGGAGCTTGACCGGCAATGGACAGGTTCTTTCTCGCAATCATGGTCTCTGCCGTTCTGCTGCTGATCGTGGCCGCCGACCTCTTGGTCAACGGACCCGCATTTCAGGAGCCGACGGCCGACGTCGCGCGCGTGCCGTCGACCGCCCGACCTGTCAGATGAACGGGCCGCTGCCGGAGGCGGCCGAATGCCTCAACCTTGTGTGAGCGCGGAACATTTCGGCCTCACTCATACTTTTGCTCACCGCGTCAGCCACAATGGCCAGCGCGATCCGGACAGGCTCAGCTCTGCCTTGGTAGGGGGAGCTGAGCCACCTCCGCGCAAACGCATCTCAAGCTTTTGTCGCGCCGCAAACGCGTTCAGCGTTTGTCGCGAACGGTCTAGCCTCCGCTGCGATAGACTTGGATGTCGAGATCGCGAATCTTCTTGCGCAGCGTGTTGCGGTTGAGGCCGAGCAGGTCCGCGGCGCGGATCTGGTTGCCGCGGGTGGCGGCCAGCGCGGCCGTAAGCAGCGGCACCTCGATCTCCTTGAGGATGCGGTGATAGAGGCCGGGCGGCGGCACGCCGTTCGGAAAGCCCTGGAAGTGCGAAGACAGATACGCTTCCACCGCGCCGCCGAGATTGTCGACGCCCTGCTGGACCGCGGCGCCCGGGCTGACCGAGGGCGGCGCGAGCTCGCCGTCGATGACGGAGGCCGTGATCACGTCCTGCGGATAGAGCGCGGCGAGACGGCGGGCGAGGTTTTCCAGCTCGCGCACGTTGCCGGGCCAGCGGTGCTGCTTCAGCCGCTCCAGCGCCAGCGCGTCGAGCTTCTTCGGCGGCAGGCCG
>RXJC01000053.1 GCA_003963435.1 Bradyrhizobiaceae bacterium
GCGCCAGCGGCGCCAGGGCCTGGCTGATATGGACCGCGCCGATGATGACGAGCTTTGCGGTCGGCGCGTAAACGTTGAGGAACAGCTTCTTGCCACCGGCTTCGACAGTGGCGCTCTTGCCCATGCGAAGCTGCTTCTCCAGCTCAGCACGCAGCGGATCCCTGGCGAAATCCGAAGCCTTGACCAAGCGCTGCTCGCCGCTCTCGGTGTCTGTCACCAGGATCGCCGGCCGGCGCGCAGCGCGCTCGGCGTTGAGTTCGTGGAGGATTGCGAGCTTCACGGCTAGCCGACCTTCTCGACGAAGACGCGGATAGTGCCGCCGCAGGACAGACCGACATTCCAGGCGGTCTCGTCGGCGACGCCGAACTCCAGCATTTTGGGCTTGCCGCTCTCGATCACGTCCATGGCCTCGGTGACCACGGCGCCCTCGACGCAGCCGCCGGACACTGAGCCCAGAAAAGTGCCCTCGTCATTGATGACGAGGCTCGAGCCCGCCGGGCGCGGCGCCGAGCCCCAGGTCTCGACGACCGTCGCCAGCGCGACGCCACGGCCGGCCTTCTGCCAGTCCTCCGCCGCCTTCAGGATATCCTCGTCGCGATCGAGCATGGGTGGCCTCTCAAGCTGCGGAGCGGATCAGGCTGCGGTGATGCGGCGGCAGCGGCCGGGAGAGCGTCGTGATCAGCTCCTGGATCGAACTCAAATTATGCACCGGGCGGAATTCGTCAACGTGCGGAAGCATCATTTTGATGCCCTGGGCCTTGGCCTCGAAACCGCCGAACCGCAGCAGCGGGTTGAGCCAGATCAGCCGCCGGCAGGACCGGTGCAGCCGGTCCATCTCGAAGGCGAGCTTGGAATCGGCCTCCCGCTCCAGCCCGTCGGAGATCAGGAGCACGATCGCGCCCTGGCTCAGCACCCGGCGCGCCCACAATTTGTTGAAGTTGTGCAGCGAGGCCGAGATGCGCGTGCCGCCGGCCCAATCCTCGACCGAGGCCGAGCAGCTTGCCAGCGCCTCGTCCGGATCGCGCTGGCGCAGCGCGCGGGTGACGTTGGTGAGGCGCGTGCCGAACAGGAACACCGAGACGCGCTTTCGGGCATCGGTGATGGCGTGCAGGAAATGCAGGAACAGGCGGGTGTATTCGCTCATCGAGCCCGAGATGTCGAGCAGCGCCACGATCGGCGCAGGCTTCTCGATCCGCCCGAGGCGGTGGATGTCGATGATGTCGCCGCCGGTGCGGAGCGATGCGCGCAGCGTGCGGCGCAGGTCGAGGCGAAGCCCGCGCGGATTGGGCAGGTAGCGGCGCGTCAACAACTCGGCCTGCGGCAGGTGCATCCGCTCGATCGCGCGGAGCGCCTCGGTGATCTCGGCTGCACTCATCTGCGCAAAATCCTTCTTCTGGAGGATTTCCTTGTCGGAGACCGACAGGCGCAGATCCTGCTCCTGGTGCTGCGGCGTCTCCGTCATGCGCGGCTGCGACATCGCCTCCTGCACACGGCGCGAGCCCGCCTTCGGCTTCTTCTTCGCCTCGTCCGGCAGCGGCACGGAATCCAGCATGTGCTTCCACTCTTCCGAGGCGCGGAAGAACAGGTTGAAGGCCTGGCTGAAGATCAGCGCATGCTCATGGCGCTTGACGAAGATCGCCTCCAGCGTGGTGAAGACGTCGGCGCGGCTGCCGATGTCGATCACCTGCAGCGCGCTCATGGCATCGATAACGGCGCCCGGCCCCACCGGCATGCCGGCAGAGCGCAGCGCACGGGCGAAGCCGACGATGTTGTCGGCGAACTGCTCGGTCTGCTCGGGGGCAAGGTGGTTGATGGCCATGGTGTGTTACCCCTGCCGTCATTCCGGGGCACGCGAAGCGTGAACCCGGAATCTCGAGGTTCCGGGTTCGATGCTACGCATCGCCCGGAACGACCCTACTAATTCTCGCTCGTCGCTTCCTTCAGCACCTTCTGCAAGGTGTCGCCCTGCATGCGGGTGATGTCGTCCTGGTACTTGAGCAGCGCGCCCAGCGTGTCGCCGACCACTTGCGGGGTCAGCGAGCGGGCATCGAGCTCCGACAAGGCGGTGGCCCAGTCGATGGTCTCGGCGACACCCGGCGACTTGTAGAAGTCCTGGTCGCGCAGAGCCTGCACGAAGCGCACGACCTGCTGCGACAATTTCGCGGAGATGCCCGGCACGCGCGTCTTGACGATCGCGAGCTCCCGCTCGGCCGAGGGATAATCCACCCAGTGATAGAGACAGCGTCGCTTCAGCGCGTCGTGGATTTCGCGAGTGCGGTTGGAGGTGATGATGACGATCGGCGGGTGTGGGGCCTTGACGGTGCCGAATTCGGGGATCGTCACCTGGAAGTCGCTGAGGATTTCGAGCAGGTAAGCTTCGAACGCCTCGTCCGCACGATCGAGCTCGTCGATCAGCAGCACTGGCGGGCCGGCAACGTCGGGCTCGAGCGCCTGGAGCAGCGGCCGCTTGATCATGTAGCGGTCGGCGAAGATGTCGGAAGAGAGCTGATCACGATCGGTGTCGCCGGCGGCTTCCGCCATCCGGATCGCGATCATCTGCGCTGCGCTATTCCACTCGTAGACCGCGGAGGAGACGTCGAGGCCTTCGTAGCACTGCAGGCGGATCAGCTTCCGCCCCAGCGCCGCCGACAGCACCTTCGCGATCTCGGTCTTGCCGACGCCGGCCTCGCCTTCCAGGAACAGCGGCCGGCCCATGCGCAGCGACAGGTAAGTCACCGTCGCCAGCGATCGCTCGGCGAGATAGCCGCGCGAGGTCAGGAGTTCGAGCATCGCATCGACCGATGCCGGCAAGCTACCTGAAGTATTGCCACCTGAAGTATTGGCCGCTGAAGTCATGAAAGGCCAGTCTCGTTTGCGCCCTCGTGGGCGAAGGCTTGTGCTGGGAGTGAGGTCACCTCACCCCTTGGCGTTGGCGGCGTCGAGGGCACGACGCGTCAGCACACCGATGAGATGCGCGCGGTACTCGGCACTGCCGTGGATGTCGCTGTTGAGACCCTCGGCCGGCACGTCGATGCCTTCGATCGCCTTCGACGCAAAGCGCTTCTTGAGGGCTTCCTCGAACGCCTCGACACGGAACACACCCTCGGAGCCGGCGCCGGTCACGGCCACCCGCACGTCCGACGGTCGCCGCGCCACGAACACGCCGACCAGCGCGTAGCGCGAGGCCTGGTTGCGGAACTTGATGTAGGCGGCCTTCTTCGGCAGCGGGAACATCACCTTGGTGATGATCTCGTCGGCTTCGAGCGCGGTCGTGAACAGGCCCTGAAAGAACTCTTCGGCCTTGAGGCGGCGCTTGTTGGTGACGATGGTCGCCCCCAGCGCGAGCACGGCAGCCGGATAGTCCGCGGTCGGGTCGTTGTTGGCGAGCGAGCCACCGATCGTGCCCTTGTGGCGCACGGCTGGGTCGCCGATCTGGCTGGCCAGATTCGCCAGCGCCGGAATCGCCTCACCGACGATCGCGGAGGTCGCGACCTCGGCGTGCTTGGCGGTGGCGCCGATCACCAGCGAACGGCCCTTCATCTCGATCGTGTTGAGCCCCTCGATATGAGAGAGGTCGACCAGATGCGGGGGGCTGGCCAGGCGCTGCTTCATGACGGGAATCAGCGTGTGACCGCCGGCGATCACCTTGGCGTCTTCGTTCTTCACCAGGAGATTGGCGGCCTGGCGAACGGTGCCGGGGCGATGATATTTGAATTCGTACATCTGAATGTCCTGATCGCGGGATGCGCGTTACGCGAGGTCGGATTTCGCCATCGCCTTGGCGCCGGCGGAGATCGAGGCGACGATGTTCTGGTAGCCGGTGCAGCGGCAGAGATTGCCTTCCAGTTCTTCCCGGATCGTATGGTCGTCGAGCTCATGGCCCTTGCGATGCACGATGTCGATCGCGGTCATGATCATGCCCGGCGTGCAGAAGCCGCACTGCAGGCCATGGTGCTCGCGGAAGGCTTCCTGCATCGGATGCAGCGGCGCGCCGTCGGCGGCCAGTCCCTCGATCGTCTTGACCTCGTGGCCGTCGGCCATCACCGCAAGCGTGGTGCAGGACTTCACGGCCTTGCCGTCGAGATGCACGACACAGGCGCCGCACTGCGAGGTGTCGCAGCCGACATGGGTGCCGGTCAGGCGCAGATTCTCGCGCAGGAACTGTACCAGAAGCGTGCGGGGGTCGACGTTGGCCGTGACAGGATTGCCGTTCACGATGAGGGAGATTTTTGCCATAAGCACTCTCTATCAGCACCCCGACGGGTCCCGTCGAAGCGGTTCTTATAATTATTCCAACCCATCATATGGGCCATTATGCCCCGGGGCAACATCGCCCGGGACGCAAGGCGCCATGCCGAAGGCGATGACCTTCAGCTCTGTACCGCCTTGGCGAAGTTCGCGAAAAACTCGTCGGCGAGCTTCTTGGCGGCGCCGTTGATGAGGCGCTGGCCGAGCTGCGCCAACTTGCCGCCGATCTGGGCCTCGACCTCATAGGAGAGCAGCGTGCCGCCGTCCTTCTCCGCGAGCTTGACCACCGCGCCCCCCTTGGCGAAGCCGGCGACCCCGCCTTCGCCCTCACCGGAGATCTTGTAGCCGTTCGGCGGGTCGAGATCGCTGAGCGTGACCTTGCCCTTGAAGCGCGCCGACACCGGGCCGACCTTCATTTTGGCCGTTGCGCGAAAGCCGCCGTCGTCGGTCCTCTCCAGCTCCTCGCAGCCGGGGATGCAGGCCTTCAGCACCTCGGGATCGTTGAGCTTGGCCCACACGGCCTCGCGCGGCGCCGCAAGCTGGACTTCGCCGTTCATCGTCATGGCCATGAGGGTGCCTCCCGGATCGCGCAACTATAGTGATGATCAAGTAACGCAGGGACGCGGCAAAGGAAAGGCCGGAGCCCGGTCACGTGCAATGCATATTCGCAACTGCAAAAAGAGGTGTGCGGGCGGTTGGGGATTGGCACGGCCGGGCCAGGATGATTAGGTCGCGCGCAACATGAGCACATCCCTCTCCCCCCTGCTCGCGCCGATGCTGTCGAGCGCCGCCATGCGCGCGGTCTGCGACGACCGGTCCACCCTGCAGAACATGCTTGATTTCGAGGCAGCCCTGGCACGCGCCGAGGCCGCCACGGATGTGATTCCGGCATCCGCCGTAGGCCCGATCGAGGCCGGGTGCAAGGCCGATTCCTTTGACATGGCCGCACTGGCAGAGGCCGCAACGCGATCGGGCAATCTCGCGATTCCCCTGGTCAAGACGCTGACCGCCAATGTCGGCAAGGCCGACAAGGAGGCCGCGCGCTACGTGCATTGGGGCGCCACCAGCCAGGATGTCATCGACACTGCGACCATGCTGACGCTGCGCGCCGGCATCGATGCGCTGGACGTCGACCTCAGCCGCGCCATCAAGGGCTTTGCCGCGCTGGCGCGCAGCCATCGAAACACTGCGATGGTGGCACGGACCTGGCTTCAGCACGCGCTGCCGATGCCGTTCGGCCTGAAGGCCGCCGAGTATGCGTCAAGCCTCGCCCGCGCCCGCTGCCGCCTGCGGCGGCTGCGGCGCGAGGGCCTCGCGCTGCAATTCGGCGGCGCCGCCGGCACGCTCGCGGCCCTCGGCGACAAGGGCCTCGTTGTCGCCGAACGACTGGCCCGCGAGCTTGACCTCCCGCTGCCGGAAGCGCCCTGGCACACGCATCGCGACCGGATCGCGGAAGCCGCGTCCTGCTTGGCCATTCTCGCCGGCAGCTGCGGCAAGATCGCGCGCGACGTCTCGTTGCTGATGCAGACCGACGTCGCCGAAGCGTTCGAGCCGGCCGGCGAAGGCCGCGGCGGCTCCTCGACCATGCCGCACAAGCGCAACCCGGTCGCCGCCGCGAGCGCGCTGGGCGCTGCCACCATGGCTCCGCAGCTAGCGGCGACGATCTTCGCAGCGCAAGTGCAGGACCACGAGCGCAGCGCCGGCCCCTGGCACGCGGAATGGCCGACGCTGCCGCAATTGATGCTGGTCACTTCGGGCGCGCTGGCCGCCATTGTCGACATCGCGGAGGGTTTGGAGGTCGACGCCGCACGCATGCGCCGCAATCTCGACGCGACGCAGGGTTTGATCATGGCGGAGGCGGTCACCTTTGCGCTGGCCGAAAAAATCGGCAAGAGCGACGCGCATCACCTCGTCGAGGCCGCCAGCAAGCGCGCAGTCGCCGAGAAGAAGCATTTGCGCGAGGTGCTGTCGGCCGATTCGCAGGTCATCGCGCAGCTTTCGCCGGAAAAAATTGCGGCATTGTTCGAGCCGATGGCCTATCAAGGGGCTTCCCAAGCCCTGATCGACCGGCTGCTGGATTCGTTGGATCTCTCCTGATGTCATTGCCGGGCTTGGCCCGGCAATCCATCATCCCGGATAGATTCGCTTTTTAGATGGATGCGCGGGAAGTCTAGGATAAGACGCGCTGAGCGCTATTGCCCGCGCATGACGAGGAACATGCCATGCCCATGATCGATGCCGACGGATGCCTGCTCAATGTCTCCGTCGAGGGCCGCGACGGCGGGCCGACCTTGATGCTGTCGAACTCGCTCGGCTGTACGCTGCAGATGTGGGAGCCGCAGATGAAGGCGCTGACGCAGGTGTTCCGCGTCATCCGCTACGACCGCCGCGGTCACGGTAAGTCCAGCGTCCCGCCCGGCCCCTATACGATGGAACGCTTCGGCCGCGACGTGCTCGCGATCCTCGACGACCTCAACATCGAGAAGGTGCATTGGTGCGGCCTGTCGATGGGCGGCATGGTCGGGCAATGGCTGGGCGCCAACGCGCCCGAAAGGTTCGGCAAGCTCATCCTCGCCAATACCTCCTGCTATTATGCCGAGCCGACGAGATGGCTGGAACGCATCGCCGCGGTGAAGAAGGGCGGCATCGCCGCGGTCGCCGATGCGGTGATCGCCGGCTGGCTGACGCAGGATTTTCGCGAGCGCGAGCCTGAGATCACCGCCAGGATGAAGTCGATGCTGCTCGCCTCGCCGGTCGAGGGCTATCTCGCCTGCTGCGAGGCGCTGTCCA
>RXJC01000074.1 GCA_003963435.1 Bradyrhizobiaceae bacterium
CGACGCCCTCAGTAATTGATTTCCATCCGCAGACCCCGCGGATCGATTTCCTCGCCGCCGACACGCTGCGTGCTGTCGCGCGCCGCCACCGCGCACGCGCAAGCATCGATGAGATCGTCGCGGCCGATGCCGGTGCCGTGCCGAAGCGTCAACCAACATTCGACCTTGGTGAAGCCCCGAGCTCTCAGCAGCGCAATGCGCTGCTCGCGGCCACGCTGCGACGTTTTCCGCTCGAGCCGAACGCGCCCTGCCAGATTCCAGAAAATCAATTCCGGATGCGCTTCGCCGATCCTCGCCTGCAGCATCGGCGTCATGACGTCGTCGACCTCCCTGAGCTTGTCTCTGATATTCCATAGCTGCGCCGACACGCCCCTGCCCTTGCCTTCGTGCTTCCAGTAATGGCGATTGGCCGCCGCCATGTCGGCGAATCTCCAGAGGTCGCGGCGCGCGCCGAGAAACACGGCGGGGCCGACCAATTCGCGCGCGCGCAAATCGCATGTTCGATATCCGCTCACGTTCAATCCGATCGGCATGTCGATCATCGCACGCGCATGCGGCATCGCGAGCAGGCGCGTCAGGCCCGGCGAATAATCGAAGCCGTGATCGCCGCGCTCGTCGATCCAGGCCGCGACCCAGCCGAAGCGAAATCCATCGAGACCAAGATAGTTCGGCACGTCATGCATCCGTGTCTTGTCGTCGGCGTCTTGAAATTTTCACACGCCTCTCGCTTGACATCCGCAAGTTGCGGGCGTATGTCCCGCGCCCTCGCAGACACTTCCGTCTGCGACAGACACCATGAACCGAGCGATGTCATACCGCTACGAAAGAATTATCAGCGTGCCGAATAGCGGAAAGCTATTCGATGTCGCATGCCCGGCTCATGGGAGCGATCTTGCCTGACCGCAAGATCGACCGTCCGCTTCTCACGGACCCTCCCGAGCCTGCCGCTCCGGAGGGTTTTTTGTTGCCCGCCGCGCGGTCCAACCGAACGACCCGGCCATGGCCGGAACGAGAGACCCGGATCTCGGGGCTCGCGCTGGGAAGGCGCGTGCCCAAGCGCGCGGGGCCTGCCGGAGGGAACGAGGCGATGAGCCGGACACCGATGGCAGAGCGGACCCAAAGGGTTCGCAAGATGCGGCGCGTCGACAGCGCCGCGATAGAATTTTCGTAACTCGGTTTGCCGCGACGACCGCGGCTCAACCGACGCTGGTGGTGAGGATATCGAATACTTCACACGATGGAAGAGCGGGCTCGAATTCCGCCTCCGACTTACGCGCTCTGCGCTGCTGTCAGCTGTGGAAGGAGACTTGGTTGCCATCCCAAAAAGCCGATATCGCCTGTTCCCCAGCGTACCCATCAACGGCCGGTGTGAAAGCATCGGCCTGGCGGTGGTGAAGATGTCTGTTACTTCGTGGTGAAGGCGCGAAAGCGCCGAGCAGGTTCGAGCCCTGCGCGCCGAAAGGCGGATCGCCCGCAAGGGCAGCAACAGCATCGATCGTTCCCCGCCAACCCCATCACGGTCCGTGGTGAAGATTTCTGTTACTTCGCCTATCACGCGAGAGGTCGCGGGTTCGAATCCCGCCCGGTGTACCATGCACCGGTAGCTCAGTGGCCAGAGCGCTTTCCGGCAGGCTGTCGCTTGCCGGGTCTCAGAATCGCCTGTTCCCGGACCGTGTCCCTTAGCCACCGCCGGTGGTGAAGAGCGCTGCTACTTCGGATCGCAATGTCGAAGGTTCGATTCCTTCCGGACGAAAGTCCGTAGCTCAGCGGTAGAGCGTGTGACTTGCCCGCAAGGGCAGTACAGCCTCGCTTGTTCCCCGGCATCCCTTTCCACTCACCATCAACCCAAGAGGAGGCCGTCATGGTCAGGCTCAACAAGATCGTTCGCGCCTTCACGCGGGAGGGCGCACGCGCAACCCGCTTCACGCCCGAGATGGAGCTGAAGCGCGCGCTGATGAACTGCCTCCTATGGGAGGACCAGTTCTACGAGGACGGCGTCGCGATCGCCGACCGCATCAGGGCGCTCGTGCCCAAGGTCGCACCGGCCAAGGTGGCGCAGCTTGCGATCGAGGCGCGCGAGGTGATGAAGCTGCGGCATGCGCCGCTGCTCGTCATCCGCGAGATGGCGCGGAGCGAGAAGCATCGCGCCCTGGTGGCCGAAACGCTTGACCGGGTGATCCAGCGGCCCGACGACATGACGGAACTGCTCGCGATCTACTGGGCGGATGCGCTGGGGCCGATGCAGCAGCGCAAGCGTCAGCCGGTCTCGGCACAGGTCAAGAAAGGTCTTGCCCGCGCCCTGACCAAGTTCGACGCCTACCAGCTCGCCAAGTGGGATCGCGACGGCGCGGTCCGGATCAGGGACGTGCTGTTCCTGGTGCATGCCAAGCCGAAGGACGCCGAGCAGGCCAAGGTGTGGAAGCAGCTCGTCGACGGCGAGCTCGCTTCTCCCGACACCTGGGAGGTTTCGCTCTCGGCGGGCAAGAGCAAGCGCGAGACCTTCGAGCGGCTGATCGCCGAGCGAAAGCTTGGTGGCCTGGCGCTGCTGCGCAATCTGCGGCTGATGCAGACTGCGCAGGTCCCGCGCGAGACCATCGCGGGCGCGATCGAGGCAATGCGGACGGATCGTATCCTTCCCTACCGCTTCATCACGGCCGCGCGCTATGCGCCGGACTTCGAGCCCGAGCTCGAGGCCGCGATGCTCAAGTCGGTCAAGGACCATGTCCGGCTTCCCGGCCGGACGCGGCTCCTGATCGACGTGTCGGGCTCGATGTTCGCGACCCTCTCCGCGCAGTCGGAAATGACGCGCGCGGAGGCGGCGTGCGGCCTGGCCATCCTCGCGCGCGAGATCTGCGACGAGGTCGAGATCTTCACCTTCTCCAACGAGGTCGTGAAGGTCCCGCCCCGCCGCGGCTTCGCGCTCAGGGACGCGATCATCAGCTCGCAGCCGCACGGTGGGACGTATCTCGGCAAGGCCGTGACCGAGATCGACCGCAAGGGCGATCGCCTGATCGTCTTCACCGACGAGCAGAGCCATGACCAGGTGCCCGAGCCCCGTGCGCGCGGCACCATGGTGAACGTGGCCTCCTATCAGCACGGTGTCGGCCACGGTGCCTGGACGCGCGTCAACGGCTTCTCCGAGGCCGTGGTCGCGTGGATCGCGGCGTCGGAGACGGCATTGAACTGATGCGCAACGACAACGGCCCCGGACGCGACGCGCGCCCGGGGCCTTCCAAATCTCTGAAATGATCCGCCCGTCCCTCTATGGTGCGCGTGGAATGACAAGGACGTACGACCATGCGACGACCCGATCCCTACATGGAACGCGCCCGCGAGCTCTGCCTCGCCGCCGGCGTCGATCCCGACTCGCGCGTCGGCGAAGGACGCGGCCAGCCGGCCTGGTGCCTGTACAAGGACGCCGCGCGCAAGGAGCACCTGGCCCGCGAGGCCAATGCGACCGCCAGCTCGATCGCCGAGTTCCGGATGCAGGACGCCCGCTTTCAGAACGCGCCTCTGAAGGTGTTCGGCCCGCACGAGGACGCGACGATCGCGCAGATGCGCAACTGCATGGCGGTCGGCAACGTCGTCTCGGGTGTGATCTGTGCCGACGGCCATCTCGGCTATGCGCAGCCGGTCGGCGGCGTCATCGCCTATGAGAAGCAGATCAGCATCTCCGGCGTCGGTTTCGACATCGGCTGCGGCAACATGGCGGCCCGGCTCGACACCCGGTTCGACGACATCGCGGGGCTCGTGCCCACGATCATCCGTGACGTCGCCAGGACGATCTCGTTCGGCGTCGGCCGTGCCAACGCCGAGCGGGCCGAGCACGATCTGTTCGACGACCGCGATGCCTGGCGCGAGAGCGACATGGAGGCCTACCGCCAGAAGGCGGTGAGCCAGCTCGGCACGGTCGGATCCGGCAACCACTATGTCGATCTCATGCGCGACGAGGAAGGCTTCGTCTGGATCGGCGTCCACTTCGGAAGCCGCGGTCTCGGGCACACCTCCGCGACGCGCTACCTCAAGGCCGCCGGCGGCAAGGACGGCATGAACGTCCCGCCCGCCGTGGTCGACGAGGATTCTGAGCTCGGCCGCCGCTACATCGCGGCGATGCAGCTCGCCGGGCGTTACGCCTATGCGGGCCGCGAGTGGGTCGTCGAGCGCGTCCGCCGGATCATCGGCGGCAGCGTGACCGAGAGCGTGCACAACCACCACAACTACGCCTGGCGTGAGACCCACGACGGGCGCGATCTGTGGGTGGTGCGCAAGGGCGCGACACCGGCGTTTCCCGGCCAGAAGGGATTCGTCGGCGGCTCCATGGGCGACGACGCCGTCATCCTCGAGGGCGTCGACAGCCCGGAAGCCAAGGCCGCGCTCTACTCGACCGTGCACGGCGCCGGCCGCCTGTTCGGGCGACGGGAAGCGAAGCGGCGCTTCTCGCGCGAGCAGATGGACCGCTGGCTCAACGAACGCGGCGTCACCTTGATCGGTGCCGACCTCGACGAGAGCCCAATGGCCTATCGCCGCCTGCCGGACGTGCTGGCGCAGCATGCCGGCACCGTGCACGTGCTGCACACGCTGCGGCCGTTCGCCGTCGCCATGGCCGGCGAAGGCGAGTTCGATCCGTGGAAGGACTGACGCGAAACCGCGGGCGGGAGGCAATGCCTCCCGCCCGCAACTCCTAGGTTTCTCCGCCGCCGCGATGCCGTTCGAACAGGCGCTGCGCCAGCAGTGCATGGCCGAGCGTGCCGCCGGCCCGAACCGCCGCCGCGATCAATGCGGCCTCCGCCACTTCCTCGCGTGTCGCACCGGCTGTCGCCGCCTGCGCCGTGTGCACGTCGAGGCAATAGGCGCATTGCGTGGTGAGCGCGACCGCGAGCGAGATCAGCTCGCGATATTTCGGCGGGATCAATCCGTCCTTGCGCTCGACCGCATGGTTGAAGGCCAGGAACGCCTTGGCCTCGACCGGCGCGAGCGCAACGAACGCCGGAACCGATTTCAGATCTTCAGGACTTTGATAATCGGTCATCGCTCATCTCGTCAGATATTCGCGCATCAGGGCACGGGCGCGGTGCAGGCGCGCCTTCACTGTCTGCCTGGTGGCAGCAAGCGCTTCGGCGATTTCGTCGATCGTCATCTCCTTGACGTCGCGCATCAGCACGACATCGCGATAATGCGGCGGCAACGCCTCGAACGCCGCGGCCACGTCGAGCCGCAGATCCGCTTCGGGGCGCGACAGCAATGCGGCTTCCGCCTCCTCCAGCTCAGCAGCCGGCGCGAGGCCAGCCTTGCGCGCGAGCCGCAGGCATTCGCGGCGAACCACGCTGAACAGCCAAGCCGAGAACGCCAGCAGCGAACGGATGGTCCCGACGTGCCGGAACAGGATCCACAGCGCCTCCTGCGCCGCGTCCTCGGCATCCGCCGAGCTCCGGCAGGTCGCCCGCGCATAGCGGCGGATGTCCGGCTGCGCCGTTTGGAGCAGCGAGGAGATCGCATCGGGATCGCCGAGCCGCGCGGCCTCGAACAGCCTTGGTGAGATCGCAGCCGCGCTCACGACACGCCCCCTCGTCCGATCCCTGCCATCGCGCACATCGGACAATAGCCGACGAGGCCGGTCAGCGCGAAGCCGGCGCCGCCGAGCGCCACCAGCCATGCCGTCGCACCGGACAGATAAATGAATGCCGCGACCACCACCGCCACGCCCAAGGCAATCCGTACCGCCTGGTGCAGGCCGCCGATGTTCTTCCTGTAAAATGCCATCGCATCCTCCGAGATGGGCCGAGGCGAATTGCCTCGACCAACAAGAGGACCCGCCGACCGAAAAGGATTCGCGGACCGCGCGAAATCTTTTCGGATCAGCTCGCGACGGCCTGATAGGCCAGACGCTTGAACTCGAAGAAATACGGGTTCCAGAAGCCCATGTAGCGCTGAGCCATCAGCACGCCCGCGGTATTGGCCTCAGGGCAGATCCACCAGTGCGTGCCGGCAAGGCCGCCCCACTGGAATTCGCCGGTCGAATTCGGGGGATCGAACGGCATCGGTGCGAAGGTGACGGCGCCGCCGAGGCCAAAGCCCTTGCCCGGGATCGGGCCGAGAGTGGCGAAGCGGATGGTCTGCCCCGCGGGCAGCTGGTTGGTCATCATCTGCCGCAGCGTCTCCGGCTTCAGCAGCGCATCCGACCCCGGCAACAATGCGCGGACCAGCGCGAGCATGTCCGGCAGCGTCGACACCAGGCCGCCGCCGCCCGAGAGCCGCGGGAACGGCTGCCGATAGGCTTGCGGAAACGGCAGATTGTCGGCACGCGTGAGGCCCGGCTTCATGGGGTCGAGCACGTCGGCGCCATTGTACAGCGCGACCAGCCTGCCCTGCTGTGCTTCCGGAACATGGAAACCGGTGTCGGACATGCCGAGCGGGTCAAAGATGCGCGCCTTGAAAAAGGCATCGAGCGGTTGGCCGGAAACGACCTCGACGATCCGGCCGAGCACATCGGTCGCCACCGAATATTCCCAGGAGGTCCCCGGGTGATAGGACAGCGGCAGATCGGCAAGTTTGTCGATCATATCCGTGAGCGGCGTCAGCGGATTGAGCACGCGCGCCTCGTTGTAGCCTTTGAAGAGCACCGTGCCGGGATCGAAGATGCCATAGCTGAGACCGGAGGTGTGGGTCAGAAGATGGCGGATCGTGATCGGACTTTTGGCCGGCTCGACATCGGCAAGGCTCGAAGCGCCCTGCTTGAGCACCTTGCGATTGCCGAGCTGCGGCAGGATCTTTTCAACGGGGTCATCGAGCCCGATGCGGCCCTCCTCGACCAGCAGCATGATCGCGCAGGTGACGAAGATCTTGGTATTGGAGAAGGCGCGAAAAATATGGTCTGGCCGCAGCGCTGAGTTCGCTTCGCGATCGGCAAAACCGACGCATTGCTGGTCGACCACCTCGCGCCCGCGCAGCACGGCCCAGGATGCACCCGGAATGATCTCCTGATCGACGTAGCGCTGCATCGCCGTCCGTACGGCGGAAAAATCGCTGACCCTGGCGTCCATGTGTCTCCCCGAATGTGTGGTTGGCGACGGGTATAGCGAAAATTCGCAGGAAATGAAGGGGCGCTCCGCAGCGCGCCTATCCTTCCCTCATGAACGCCGTCACGTACAGCCGACGCCGGATCCGCATGCCCTGCCGCTGGTAGAGCGCAATCGCGGAGGTATTGCTCGAAAACACGTGCAGGAACGGAATTTCGCCGCGCGCCTCGATCCGTCGTGCGACCGCCGCCAGCAGCGCCTGCGCATAGCCGCGCCCACGATAGTCCGGATGGACGCAGACGGCCGTCATCTCGACGAACTTTCCCGGCTTCATGCGCTCGCCCGTCATGGCGACCAGTTCGCCTCCGACGCGGATGCCCAGGAAGGTGCCAAGCTCGTGGGTGCGCGGCGCGAACGGCCCGGGCTTGGTCAACTCCACCAGTGCCGTCATGGCAGGCACGTCGGCGGGCCCCAGCGTGACGATCTCGGCGCCGCGCAGCGGACTGTCGGCGGGCGAGCCGATCATCTGTTCGCCGGTCTCGGCCAGCACGACCTTGAAGCCCGAGGGCATCTCGACCGGCTCCGGCGTGAACAGTGCGGCGACCTGCGTGCCCGACAGGAGATCGCGGACCGCGGCAAAGCTCGCCGCGGACATGTCGGCCATATCGGCAAACGGCGTCATGTCGACGGGATAGCGCCGGGCGAGCGGGCCACCTTCGGCCAGATGCTTCTGGCTGGTTGTCAGCGCGCTCCAGATCGGATGATCCAGCAGCGCCTCATCGCTGTCGGACACCGGCCTAGTCCTTCTCGAAGCTGACGATGACGGCGGCGTTGGCGATCAGGATGGGGTCGTTGGCGACTTCCGTGGCCGAAGGAATCTCCAGCCCGCCCTTGACCGCGGTGACGGTCACGGTGCCGTAAGGCAGTTCCTTCGCCACGGCCGCCTTGTCCACCGCCTCGGGGTTGGGCACACCGATCGTGACGTCGACGAACATGTCGTTCGCGGTCTTGCCGATCATCCGGAAGAAGCCGAGGCTCGAATGCCTGATGGCATCCGACACCGCCCGCTTCGCCGCCTTGGTGGCGTCCCTGCCGTGGACGTCGACGCCCATGCCCATCTCGGTGACACAACGAACGCGAGCCATTTCATATTCCTGTGGTTGGTAGGGTGATTGGGAGTGTCGACGATCGGAGGGCGCGAGACAAGTGTGATCGGCACGTCAGCAGGATGTCCTCGCCGAAAGCTCCGTCATTGCGAGCCACCGGGCCCGCGCGACGCGCGGCCCGATGACAGGCTCCGCGAAGCAATCCAGAATCCTTCCGCGGAGGCAGTCTGGATTGCTTCGTCGCAAGAGCTCCTCGCAATGACGGTGGCGAGAGCATCGAACTAACTCACCCCTTCGCCTTCGCATGCGCCCGCAGCTCATCCACCAGCACCCGCACGTTCTCCGAATAGTCGATGGGGATCACGACCAGGTGCACGCCGCCCTCTTTAAACGCGGCATCGAGCGTCGGAGCAAAACCGTCGATGCTCTCGATCCGATGTCCCTTGGCACCATAGGCCTTCGCGTATTGGACGAAATCCGGATTGCCGAAGGTCATGCCGTAATCGGCGAAATGATCCACCGCCTGCTTCCAGCGGATCATGCCGTAGGCGTTGTCCTCGAGCACCAGCACGACCAGGTTGAGCTTGAGGCGGACGGCCGTCTCCATCTCCTGGCTGTTCATCATGAAGCCGCCGTCGCCGGCGACCGCGAGCACGCGGCGGTCGGGATAAAGCATCGCGGCCATCATCGCCGACGGCAGGCCGGCGCCCATGGTCGCCAGCGCGTTGTCGAGCAGCAGCGTGTTGGCGAGACGGGTACGGTAGTTGCGTGCGAACCAGATCTTGTACATGCCGTTGTCGAGCGCGACGATGGCGTTCTCGGGAATCACCTGGCGGATGTCGTGCACGATGCGCTGCGGCGTCGGCGGCCAGCGCGTCTCGGTGGCGCGGTCGGCGAGATGCCCCAGGATTTCCTCCCTCA
>RXJC01000200.1 GCA_003963435.1 Bradyrhizobiaceae bacterium
AAGGGGGCGGCCTCGGGAGCGCTCGCGCATATGCTGGCGGTGACGGCGATGCTCGTCATCGCCAGCATCCTGTTCTACGGGCGTTGAGTTCAGAGTTTTAGCGTTTTCGTCATTCCGGGGTGGCCCCCGCACAGGCCAGGCCCAGAATACCCGTTCCAGGCTCGGTCGTATGACCGCCCCCGAATGACGAATCCCCTCCGGTTTTCTTCGCAAAGCGTGTGGCCTGGATTGCGCTGCGCTCCATCCGGGCTACATTCGCGTTCTCTATTTGGCTTTCGCAAAGAACGGCACGAGCTTCCCGGCAAACGGCTTGAAGCTCGCGATCACCGAATCGCCGATGGCGAGATCATTCTCGCCGTGCGCCATCATGCGAAAACCTTCGGCGCAATCGACCAGCAGGATGTTGTAGGGCACATGCGCGCGCGTCTCGGGCGTGGCGGCGCGGCAGACCAGGGAGGCGGCGTAGACCCTGCCCTCGCCGCTGGCGCGCAGCTCGCACGGATCCGATTCGCCGCAAGCCGCGCAGAAGGTGCGGTGGAAATACTGCACATGGCCACATGACGTGCAGGTCTGGTAGGTGATGGCCTCTTCGCCTTTGGTCCAGTCCGCCAGACGCTCGCTCATGCTACGCGCTCCAGGAACATGCTGACGTGGGACGACAGCACGCCGCCGTCGCCATGCAAGAGCGCGATCGAGGCATCGCGCACCTGGCGGTTGGCCGCCCGCCCCGTCATCTGCTGATGCGCCTCGACCAGATGCGCCATGGCGCCGCCGACGCCGCAATGGCCGTAGCTGAGCAGGCCGCCATGGGTGTTCAGCGGCATGGCGCCGTCGCGGCCGAAATGCCCCGCACGCACCTGCGCGGCCGCCTCGCCGCGGCCGGCAAGGCCGAGGTCCTCCAGCAGCATCGCGAGCGTGATGGTGAAACTGTCGTAGATCGCGGCGTAGCGCACGTCGGAGATTGCAAGGCCGGTCGCCTCCTTGGCGCGGGCGATAGAGATCTCGGCGCCGAGCTCGCTTAAGCTCGGCGCGGCCGTGACATGCTGATGGGTGTGTGCCTGCGCGCAGCCGCGGATGCGCACGCCCGCCTCGCCGGTCCGCTCGCGGCTGATGACGAAGGCGGCGGCGCCATCAGATACCGGGCAGCAGTCGAGCAGCTTGAGCGGCATCGCCACCGGCTTCGAGGCCATGACGTCGGCGACGGTGATGGGATCGTGGAATTGCGCGCCGGGATGGGTGCAGGCGTGCTTGCGCATCAGCACGGCGAACTCGGCAAGATCCTCTTCGGTCACGCCGTATTCATGCATGTAACGGTTGGCAACGAGGCCGTAATAGGCGGGAATGGTCGGCCCGAGCGGCACCTCGTAGTCGGGATGGCCGACCTGCGCCAGCGCCTGGATCGAGGCATCGCGGCTCTGCCCGGTCAGCCGGTTCTCGCCGGCGACGACGAGCACGTTGCGGCAGACGCCTGATGTGACGAGATGATGGGCCAGCATGGTCATCGCGAGTCCGGTAGCGCCGCCGACCTGGACGGCATGGGCGTAGGACGGACGGATACCAAAATGCTCGGCGAAGACGGTGGCCAGCATGATGTGGGGCGAGACAGTCGAGTAACCGCAGAGGATACCGTCGATCTCGTCGCGCTTGAGGCCGGAATCGTCGAGCGCGGCTTGCGCGGCCTTGCTCATCAGGTCGAGCGAAGACGAGCCCTCGTGCTTGCCGAACGGCGTGAGGCCGACGCCGGTGATGAAGCTCATGAGCCGCTCCTGTCATTCCGGGGCGGTTCGGAGGACCGAACCCGGAATCTCGAGTCTCCGGGGTCGATGCTTACGCATCGCCCCGGAATGACGGATGAGAGAGGGGGCGCCACCATATTCTTCCTTCCCTACTCCGGCGCCGGGCGCGTGACGCCGTCGCGCACCATCGCGGCGATCTCGTCCGCGGAGTAGCCGACCTCGCGGAGAATCTCCGCGCCGTGCTCGTTGAGCCGGGGCGCCAGCCGCGCCGGCTCGGCCTCGGTCTCCGACCACGTCGCGGTCACTTTCATGCTGCGGATCGGTCCCTCGGTCGGATGGGGCACGACCGGAAAGAAATTCGTCGCCTCCAAATGCTCATCGTGGAGGACGGAGCCGAGGTCGTGCATCGGCATCACCGGCACGTCGGCCTTGGTCAGTAGGTCGATCCAGTCCGCGGTCGTGCGCGTCTCGAAGATGCGGGCGAGCTCGGCATAGACGACGTCGATGTTGGCGGCGCGGCCGGCGAAGGTCGCGAATTTCGGATCGGCACGGAGATCGTCGCGGCCCGTGGCCTTGAAGAAATTCTCCCACTGCTTGTCGTTGTAGACGATGACGCTGAGATAGCCGTCCGAGGTCTTGTAGGGCCTGCGGTCGCGCGAGAGATGGCGGGCATAGCCGCCCTTGTCGAGCGGCGGCTCATAAGTGAGACCGCCCATGTGGTCTCCCATGACGAAGCCGGCCATGGTCTCGAACATCGGAATGTCGACGCGCTGGCCGCGGCCGGTGCGGTCGCGGTGCACCAGGCTGGCGCAGATCGCCCCGACGGCGGTGAGACCGACGATGCGGTCGACCAGCGCATTCGGCACGTAGCGCGGCACGCCGTCACCGGTCTGCGCCATCAGCGCCGGCAGCGCGGTGGCGCCCTGGATCAGATCGTCATAGGCGGGTTTTGCCGCATACGGCCCGTCCTGGCCGAAGCCGAACACGCCGGCATAGACGAGACGCGGATTGATTTCCGAGACGACGTCGTAGCCGAGCTGAAGCCGCGCCATCGCCTGCGGGCGGACGTTGTAGACGAGGACGTCGGCGTCCTTCACGAGCCGCAGCACGGCCTCGCGCCCCGCAGGCTTCTTCAGATCGAGGCAGATCGAGCGCTTGCTGCGGTTGGTGTTGAGAAAGACCGGACCCATGCCGGCATGACGCATCGGCCCGATCAGGCGGGTGACGTCGCCCTCGAGCGACTCCACCTTGATCACATCTGCCCCGTAATCGCCGAGCATCTGGGTCGCATAGGGCCCCATCAGCACGGTGGTCATGTCGACGACCTTGATGCCCTTCAGCGGCCCCATCGTTCGCTCCCGATTGCGCAAGAGCCAACGTGGCCCCGCGATTTCGGTCCAGCTAAGGGCAGCGCTGCCGCGCGCGCAAGAGCAGACGGCGTATGGCCGCATGCGCCGCGCGGCGAGATCGGCCGCTAGGTCTTCTGGCGGGATTCGCGGATCTTGAGCAGCCGGTCGAGCTCCTCGTTCTGCTGGCTGATCCGGTCGGCGATACGCGACTCGCTCTGCTCGCCCGAGGCGGCTGCGGCCTGCTCGATGAGCTGGCGGATATTGTCCTCCAAGATCGCAATCCGGTCGTTGAGTGCGTCCATCGACAGCGAGTCTTCGTAGTCAGTGCTCATGATGCATTCCCTGCTGGTCAGTCAGGAGCATTAAGGCGAGCCGAGGCCGGCCCACCATGATCTAACGCAAGGGTCGCAGGGTGGACTAATCCACCAATTCTGTCCCCGCAGAGACGAAAGAGGTGGGTTACGCCTGCGGCCAACCCACCCCACGCACCTTACAAGGCTTACTTCAACGGCTCCAGCACGGAGACGTAGTTCGCCACCGCGGCACCGCCCATGTTGAAGATGCCGCCGAGCTTGGCGTTCTTGAGCTGCATGCCCTCGGGCGCTTGGCCAGCGAGCTGCATCGCGGTCATCACGTGCATGGAGACGCCGGTGGCGCCGATCGGGTGACCCTTGGACTTCAGGCCGCCCGACGGATTGACCGGCAGCTTGCCGTCCTTGAGCGTCCAGCCTTCCTTGATGGCGCGGGCGCCCTGCCCCCGCGGCGTCAGGCCCATCGCTTCGTACTCGATCAGCTCGGCGACCGTGAAGCAGTCATGGGTCTCGACGAAGGAGAGATCGTTGAGCGTCACGCCCGCCTGCTCCAGCGCGCGCTGCCAGGCGACGGTGCAGCCCTCGAACTGCAGGATGTCGCGCTTGCTCATCGGCAGGAAGTCCTGGGCGTGCGCGGTGGCGCGGAAGCCGATCGACTTGGCCATGCCCTTGGCGGTCTCGGCATCGGCCAGCACCAAAGCCGCGGCGCCGTCGGACACCAGCGAGCAGTCGGTGCGCTTCAGCGGGCCGGCGACGTACGGGTTCTTCTCGCTCTCGGCGCGGCAGAAGTCGAAGCCGAAATCCTTGCGCATCTGGGCGAAGGGATTGGCGACGCCGTTCTTGTGGTTCTTGGCCGCGATCAGCGCCAGCGCATCGGACTGGTCGCCGTACTTCTGGAAATAGGAGCTGGCGATCTTGCCGAACACGCCGGCAAAGCCGCCGACGGTGTCGCCGTCCTCGGGCAGATAGGATGCCTTGAGCAGGTTCTTGCCGATCTCGGCGCTGGGGGTGCGGGTCATCTGCTCGACGCCGACGACCAGCACGATCTTGGCAGCGCCTGCGGCAATCGCGCGCAGGCCCTGGTGCACGGCGGCCGAGCCCGTGGCGCAGGCATTCTCGACCCGGGTCGCCGGCTTGAAGCGCAGCTTCGGGTCGGCCTGAAGCACCAGCGAAGCGGTAAAATCCTGCGGTGAGAAGCCCGCATTGAAATGGCCGAGCACGATCTCGTCGACGTCGGAGGCCGAAATGCCGGCATCGGCCATCGCCTCGTTGGCGACGCGGGTGACGAGGCTTTCGACGGTTTCGGTGTCGAACTTGCCGAACGGCGTATGCGCCCATCCGACGATGCTGGCGGTCATGGTCATCTCTCCCTGGGATCTTGTCCTGAGCTAAGTCTTAGCCCACGGATGGCAAGACTTCACGCGGGTTTAAGCGCCTGAAGCGTGCGCTGGCAGATGGCAGTTATGCCGGCCCAGTTCCCGGCCCGGACCTCCGCCGTCGGGCACAGCCAGGACCCGCCGACCGCGACCACGTTGGGCTCGGCCAGCCAGCTCGCTGCATTGGCCTCGCCGACCCCGCCGGTCGGGCAGAACCGCACATTCGGGAACGGCCCGCCCAGCGCGCGCAGGCCCTTGATGCCGCCGGCCTGCTCGGCCGGGAAGAATTTCGCGACGTCGAAGCCATGGGACAGCGCCAGCATCAGCTCGGAGGCCGTGGCGATGCCCGGCGCGAAGGGCAAGGAGCTGTGGGTGGCGGCCGCGAGGAGATCCGGGGTCAGGCCCGGGCTGATCCCGAAGGCGACGCCGAGCTTCTCGACCCGGGTGAAGTCGGCCGGATTGAGGATGGTGCCGATGCCGACGATCGCCTCGGGCACTTCGGCCATCATCGCCCGCGCCGCCTCGATCGCAACCGGGGTGCGCAGGGTCACCTCCAGCGTGCGGACGCCGCCGGCGACCAGCGCGCGCGCCAGCGGCACGGCATCCTGAATGCGCTCGATGGTGAGCACGGGAATGACGGTCGCGGCCTTGAACAGCGCGACGAGATGGTTCTGTTGGGCTGCAGTGGGCATAGGGTCTCGATTTCGCTGGTCGTTCTACTTGATGGCCTGGCGAGAGGCGGCCGGCCGGTGCCGCTTCTTCGGCGGCATGGCATAGCCCGGAATGATGGCGCCGGCATAGCAGATCACGACGCTGGCGAGGCGATGCCCGGCCTGGGCCGCCTCGACCGGATCGGAGCCGGCGAGCCGGGCGGCGATATAGGCGGCGGCGAAGCTGTCGCCTGCGGCCGTGGTGTCGACGACGGGGTTGGTCATGGGCTCGGCGCGAACTTCGCGGGTGCCGCCAGGGAAGCGCAACAGGCTGACCGGCTCGGCCAGGCGGAACACCAGCTCCGGCGTCGGGATGCGCGCCATCAGCTGGTCGGTGCTCTCGCCGGGATAGAGCGCAAGCAGATCCTCGGTCGAGGTCAGCACGATGTCGGCGGCCGCGAAAGCCGCGGCAAAGACCTCGCGGGCGACGTCGCGGTCGGGCCATCCCCGCGCGCGAAAATTGGTGTCGAACACGAAGCGGGTGCCGAGCAGGCGCGCGCGCTTGATCGCCGCGAACAGGCGGTCGCGGCCGGCCTGATCGTAGATCGAGAGCGTGATCGCGGAGAGATAGATGATGTCATAGCTCATCAGCGAGTTGAGCAGCTCGTCCGTCTCCGGCAGGCTCATCAGCTGCCGCGCCGCCGCGCTGTCGCGCCAGTGAAAGAACTGGCGCTCGCCCTTGCCATCCGTCTGGATCATGTAGAGGCCGGGCAGCTTACCCGCGAGCCGCACGACGCGCCGCGTGCCGACGTTCTCCGCATTCCAGGCCGCGATCATCTCATCGCTCAAGGCATCGTCGCCGAGCGCGGTGAGATAGTCGACCTTGACCTCGAGCCGCGCCAGATAGACGGCGGTGTTGAGGGTATCACCGCCGAAGCCGCGCGAATAAAGGCCGCCACCCTGCCCGGCCGACGCGCCGCCCTGGGCCTGCCTGAGCTCGACCATGCATTCGCCGATGCAAGCAACGCTCGCCATCACCAGGCCTGCTCTACAAGAGATCAGGCGACGAAATTGCCGCCGAGCTCGTCTTCGATGTGAATGCGGATGATATCGTCGAAAGTCTTCTCGGCAGTGGTGAAGCCGAGCTCGCGCGCACGCTTTGGATCGAAATTGCGCGGCCAGCCGCCGACGATGCCGACGATGAAAGGATCTGGCTCGCGCTTGATGCGGGCGGCGACCTTCTCACCCGCAACCCGCTTCAGAGCGGCGATCTGTTCGCCGACCGTGGCCGACAGGCCCGGCATGGTCAGATTGCGGCGCGGGCCGACCGCGGCGAGGTCCATGGTGCCGGCGTGGAGCAGGAAGCCGACGGCCGAGCGCGGCGTGGCGTGCCAGTGGCGAACGTCCTCGGAGACCGGGAGGATCGCTTCCTTGCCGGCGAGCGGCTCGCGCAGGATGTTGGAGAAGAAGCCCGAGGCCGCCTTGTTGGGCAGGCCGGGCCGGATGCAGATGGTCGGCAGGCGGATGCCGATGCCGTCGAGGAAGCCGCGGCGCGAATAATCGGCGAGCAGGAGCTCGCCAATCGCCTTCTGGGTGCCGTAGCTGAGCAGCGGCGTATGGAAGAATTCGTCGCCGATCGCATCCGGGAACGGCGCGCCGAACACGGCGATCGAGGACGTGAAGACCACGCGCGGCTTGTAACCGCCGCCGACCAGCCTGACGGCGTCGAGCAGCATCCGGGTGCCGTCGAGATTGATGCGGTAGCCCTTGTCGAAATCGAGCTCGGCTTCGCCCGAGACGATCGCGGCCAGATGGAAGATCACGTCCGGGCGACCGGCGATCAGCTTCTCGGCAGCGCCGGGCACGGCGAAATCGCCCGACACCGTCTCGACGGGGAAACCGGCCTGCTCCGGCTTCTTCGGCTCGACCACGTCGTGCATGGTCAGCTTGGTGATGTCGCTCTTGCCGAGGCGGCCGTCGCGCAACAGCCGTTCGCAGAGTTTGCGGCCGACCATGCCGGCGGCGCCCAGAACCAGAATGTGCAAGAGCTCAACTCCTTCTTATTGGCCGGAGCGCGCCGCTCCCGACGCACCCTCGGCAGGCCCCGCGATCATTCCTTCACGGCACCCGTCATCGCGGACACATAATGCTCCACGAAGAAGGCGTAAAGGATGACGAGCGGCAGCGAGCCGGCCAAGGCTCCCGCCATCAGCGAGCCCCAGCGGTAGATATCACCGTCCACGAACTCGTTGACGATCGCGACCGGCACCGTCTTGTTGCTGGTCGACTGCAGGAACGTCAGGGCGTAGATGAACTCGTTCCAGCACAGCGTGAAGCAGAAGATGAAGGCCGAGATCAGGCCGGGAATGGCGAGCGGCAGCACGATCTTGATCAGGATCTGCCAGCGGCTCGCCCCGTCGATCAGCGCGCATTCCTCGAGCTCGAACGGGATGGTCTTGAAATAGCCCATCAAGAGCCAGGTCGAGAACGGGATCAGGATGGTCGGATAGGTCAGGATCAAGGCCAGCGGCGAGTCGAACAGGCCATACTGAAAGACCACGGTGGCGAGCGGGATGAACAGGATCGACGGCGGCACCAGATAGGCGAGGAAGATCAGCCCGCCGACGAGGTTGGCGCCCTTGTAGCGCAAGCGCACGATGGCGTAGGCCGCGAGCACAGAGGCGATGATCGAGAGCACCGTGGCGCAGATCGCCACATACATCGTGTTCCAGAGCCAATGCGGATAGTAGCTCTCGAACAACAGCTTGTGGAAATGCTTGAAGGTCGGATTCCAGGTCCAGAACGGGTTGTACCTGTCGAGATCGAGCAGCTGATCGTCGGGCTTCACCGAGGTCAGCGCCATCCAGTAGAACGGAAACAGCAGCACCACGACGATGATGGTGAGCGGCAGATACAGCGTCACGAGCCGGCGCGGCACCGACTGCAGATAGCTCATGCCCTCGCTGTTATCGACGCGCGCGGGCGTCGCCAGGACGCTCTTGAGATCCACTTTCGAAGCAGGAAGATCAGTCATTATTCTCTCCCTGTTGCCACTTGCGACGGCGCGCGCAGGGCTTGCCCCGTTCGCGCAAAAGAGACGGAAACAGCGCGGGGATCAGTCATTGTTCTCCCCCTGTTGCCACTTGCGACGCTGCAGGCCGAACCAGGACACCATGATCGCAGCGAGCAGGAACGGAATCATGGCGCTGGAGATTGCCGCGCCCTCGCCGAGCTGCCCGGCGATGATCGCACGCTGATAGGACAGCGTCGCCATCAGATGGGTGGCGTTGACCGGGCCGCCGCGGGTCATCGCCCAGATCAACTGGAAATCGGTGAAGGTGAACAGCACCGAGAAGGTCATGACGACGGCGATGATCGGCGTCAGCAGCGGATAGGTGATGTAGCGGAAATTCTGCCAGCGCGTGGCGCCGTCGAGCGTTGCGGCTTCATAGAGCGACGGCGAGACCGTCTGCAGGCCGGCGAGCAGAGTGATCGCCACGAACGGCACGCCGCGCCAGATGTTGGCGAAGATCACGCAGATGCGTGCCCAGGTCGTGTCGCCGAGGAAGTTGATGTTCTGGTCGATCAGGCCGAGATGCCTCAGCGACCAGGAGATGATCGAGAATTGCGAGTCGAAGATCCACCAGAACGCCAGCGCCGAGAGCACCGTCGGCACGATGAAGGGAATCAGAACCATCGCGCGCAGCATCGCCTTGAACGGCATGTTCTCGTTCAGCAGCAGCGCGAGATAGAGCCCGATCGCGAATTTGAGGGCGCTTGCGACGAAGGTGTAGAGCAGCGTGTTGAACACCGACAGCCAGAAGATGGAATCGTCCCACAGCCACTCATAGTTCTCGGTGGCGACGAAGTGCCCGACCCGGCCGATGCGGGTGTCGGTGAAGGACAGCCAGATCCCGAGACCCAGCGGATAGGCCAGGAAGAAGATCAGGAACGCCATGGCCGGCACCATGAACCAGAAGCCGAGCCAGTTGCGATTGTGTTTGAGCTGGGTCCAGGCGTTGTCCTCGCTCATCTGAGGCTTGGCCCGGGGAATTGCGACATCAGCCATGCCCGATATCCCTGATCGAAATGTTGAGAAGCGGGCGGCCAGGCGGCCGCCCGCTCCGTGACCCTCAGCGATAGATGCGCTTCAGCTGGCGCTCGGCTTCCGCCATCGAGCCCTTCACATCCTTGGTGCCGGTGCAGTAGTTCGCAAACATGTCGACGACGATGAAGTCGGCGATCGCCGTTGCCGCCTTTTCGCCGACCGTGCCGATGCCGGAGGCCGGCAGCGTGCGCTTGGAGGCCTGCGAGAACACCTCGTTCTTGGGATCGGCCTTCCAGATCGGCGCCGACTCGTAGGCGTTCAAGGTCTGCGTCAGATAGCCCTGCGCGCCGTCCAGCCACTTCTCGTAGTTCTCCTTCTCCAGCATGAAGGCGATGAAGGCCTTCGCCGCATTCGGATATTTGGTGAAGTTGAAGGCGAGGATGGGCAGCGCAAGCTGCAGCTCGGTCGGCTTGCCGACCGGTCCGACCGGCCAGAGCGCGTGATAGGTGTCCTCGGCGAGCTCCTTCTTGCTCGCGTCGGTCTTCTCAGCAACGTAGATCGAGATGCCGTTCGCCGTGCAATAGAGCTCGCCGGCGAGGAACGCCTTGTTGTTGGAGGAATCGTTCCAGGACGCCGTGCCCGGGATGAAGCTGTCGTACAGCGCCTTGCAATATTCCAGCGCCTTCGCCGTCTCCGGCGAGTTGATGATGATCTTGTCGTTCTGGTCGACCGTGTAGGCGCCGTGGCCCCACAGCACCCAGTGCAGCCAGGAATTGCCGTCGCCCGAGGCATGCCCGAGCGCGAAGCCGGCCGGCGTGTTGTTCTTCTTCAGAGCCTTGCACATCTCGAGGAAGCCGGGGAAATCCTTCGGGAATTCCTTGAACCCCGCCTTGTCGAGCGCAGACTTGCGGTAGGTCATGTAGCCGCCGTTGGTTGCGACGGGAATGCCGAGCCAGTCGTTGCCCTGCTTGCAGGTCTTGGCCGCCGCATCGGTCCAGCCGCCATATTTCTTGCCGAGATAATCGGCGACGTCGTTCATCTTCAGCACTTTGGTGGGGAAAAGCTGCGGCAGCGTGTGCAGACCCCAGGCGAGATCGAGCCCCGAGCCGGTATTGGCCGCAACCGAGGCCTTCGGCTGCACGTCCTCGAAGGACTCGCTGAACACGTTCATCTCGGTGCCGGTGGCGGCCTTGAATGCCGCGACCATCGCGTTGAACGCATCGTCCTCCTGCGGCACGAAGCGCTTCCAACGCATCACGGTCAGCTTGGCGCCGGGTTCGGCCTTCCAGGGCGCGCTCTGCGCCCAGGCCTTGGCGAAATCGAACAGTGCCGGCCCGGTGAGCATGCCGGTTGCAGCCAGTGCCGTTCCGCCTTGAAGCAGCGTCCGGCGGGTAAAGTCTTGCATGTCGTCCTCCCTGTGATGCTTTTTTATTGTCTTGACTTAAACTTACGCTACGCGTTGAGGCGCTTTCCCGTCGCGTCGTCGAACAAGTGCACCAGCGACGGGTCGGGCTTCAGCCGGATCTTGTCGCCCGGGTTGAATTGGTGGCGCTCGCGGAAGACCGCAACGACCTGCTCGCCGCCGATCTTGGCGAACACCTGCGTCTCCGAGCCGGTCGGCTCGACCACGACGATCTCGGCTTCGGCGCCGTCGTCGGCAATGGTGAAATGCTCTGGCCGCACGCCGTAGACCGCGGGGCGGCCGTCGGACGCCGCAGGCGCGGTCTTGAGCGGCAGCTTGACGCCGTTCGGCCCCTCGAAGGTCGCAACGCCGTTGACGCGCACATGCCCCTTCAGGAAGTTCATCGCGGGCGAACCGATGAAGCCGGCGACGAACTGGTTGTCGGGCTTGTCGTAGAGCTCGAGCGGGGTGCCCATCTGCTCGACGATGCCGTCATGCATGACGACGATCTTGTCGGCCATGGTCATGGCTTCGATCTGGTCGTGGGTGACGTAGACGGTGGTCGTCTTCAGCCGCTGGTGCAGCTCCTTGATCTCGGTGCGCATGGCGACGCGCAGCTTGGCATCCAAGTTCGACAAGGGCTCGTCGAACAGGAAGACCTGGGGATCGCGCACGATGGCGCGGCCCATGGCGACGCGCTGGCGCTGGCCGCCGGAGAGCTGGCGCGGATAGCGATCGAGCAGCGGAGCCAGCGCGAGGATCTCGGCGGCGCGCTTGACGCGCTTGTTGATCTCGTCGGCGCTCGCGTTCCGCAGCTTCAGCGAGAAGCCCATATTGTCGGCGACGGTCATGTGGGGATAGAGCGCGTAGTTCTGGAACACCATCGCAATGTCCCGCTCCTTGGGCTGGACATTGTTGACGACGCGGTCGCCGATCGAGATCGTGCCGGAGGTGATGTTCTCGAGACCGGCGAGCATGCGCAGAAGCGTCGACTTGCCGCAGCCGGAGGGGCCCACCAGGACGACGAACTGGCCATCCTCGATCGGTACAGTCACGCCGTGCAAGACTTCAAAATTGCCGAACGATTTCCGCACGTCGCGGATTTGCACAGACGACATCTAGCTCCCTCCTCGAAAGTCCACGACGCTCTTGGCGCCGCGACCGTCTTGTTTTTTCAGACTTCGCCGAACGAAGCCCGACCTTAGCGGGCAACATTGTCGGCAGTTTGTGCGGTTTTGGCAATTTGTCTTTGGTTAGTCGTTGCTGGTAGCGCTGTCAACGTTCCTTTGTTTGCGGGACCGACTGTGTTATGAGCACAAGATGGGTCGAAAACGCACCAAGTCAGGCAAAATCCGGCTGGCGGAAGTCGCTGAGCTTGCCGGCGTCAGCCCGATTACCGCGTCCCGCTTCTTTCGTAATCCGGAGGCCCTGTCGGTCGCCAAGCGGACGCGCGTCGAGAGCGCAGCCAGGGAGCTCGGCTATGTCCCGAACCTTGCAGCCCGCGCGCTGGCTTCGCAACGCACCGAGGTGATCGGCGTCCTGATCCCCTCTCTCACCAACAACGTGTTCTCCGACGTGCTGCGCGGCATCTACGACGCGTCCGAAGGCAGCCGTTACTCGATCCAGTTGTCCAACACGCGCTACAGCATTCTCCAGGAAGAGAAGCTGCTGCGCCTGTTTCTCGCACAGAAGCCGGCCGGGCTTATCGTCACCGGCATCGACCAGACCACGGAGTCTCGCGCGATGCTGGAAGCCGCCGACTGCCCGATCGTGCAGATCATGGAGATCGGCCCCGATCCGGTCGACATGATGATCGGCTTTTCGCACTATGACGCAGCGCGCGCAGCGGTTGCGCACCTGTTCGAACAAGGCCGCCGCAGAATCGGATTTGTCGGGGCGCGCATGGATCCGCGGGTGCAGCGGCGACTCGACGGCTATGTCTCGGCCATGAAGGACGCGGGACTGTTCGACCAGCGCCTCGTCGTCACGACGGCGACACCGACCTCGGTGACGCTCGGCGGCGCGCTGTTCACGGATCTGCTGGCGCGGGAGCCCGATCTCGACGCGGTGTTCTGCGCCAATGACGACCTCGCGCTCGGCGTGCTGTTCGAATGCCGGCGCCGCGAGATCGCGGTGCCCGACCAGATCGCCATCGTCGGCTTCAACGACCTCGAATTCATGGCGTCCGCCGTCCCCACCCTCACCAGCGTGCGCACCAACCGCTACGAGATGGGCAGGACGGCCGCGACCATGCTGATCGAGGCGATCGACGGACGGCGCCCGGAGCAGGCGGTGCTCGATCTCGGCTTCAAGGTGATCGAGCGGCAAAGCTCGACCTCGCGCCATTCGGACAGCAGGCCGGCCGTATCCGGCGCGGGCGCAGCGAACAAAATGGTAGCGTTACCAACTGGCCATGACTAGTATCGGATTTGTGAGGAAACGACCCGCCAGCGGGCCAGCGATCCATCATTCGCGCAATTGGGCGTCGCACAAGCCGACAGCCCAAAACGGACGCCGGTAGGACGGACGCGAGTGCGTTTGCATTGCAGGAGAAACCAATGACAAAAAAGCCAACCAATGGGCATGCCGGCAACGGCTCGCGACGCCACCTTCGCTCGCAGGAATGGTTCAACAACCCGCATAATCCGGGCATGACCGCGCTCTATATGGAGCGCTACCTCAATTACGGCCTCACCCGCGCCGAGCTGCAGTCCGGCAAGCCGATCATCGGCATCGCCCAGACCGGCAACGACCTCTCCCCCTGCAACCGCCACCATCTCGAGCTGGCCCACCGCGTCCGCGAGGGCATCCGCGAAGCCGGCGGCATCGCGATGGAATTCCCGACCCACCCCATTCAGGAGACCGGCAAGCGCCCGACCGCGGCGCTGGATCGCAACCTCGCCTATCTTGGCCTGGTCGAGATCCTCTACGGCTATCCGCTCGACGGCGTCGTGCTGACCACCGGCTGCGACAAGACCACGCCGGCCTGCATGATGGCGGCGGCGACCGTCAACCTGCCCGCGATAGTGCTGTCGGGCGGTCCGATGCTCAACGGCTGGCACAATGGCGAGCGCACCGGCTCCGGCACCATCGTCTGGAAGTCGCGCGAGCGGCTCGCCGCCGGCGAGATCGACTATGAGGAGTTCATGGAGATCGTTGCCTCCTCCGCGCCCTCGGTCGGCCATTGCAACACCATGGGCACGGCGTCGACCATGAACGGCCTTGCCGAAGCGCTCGGCTTCTCGCTGCCGGGCTGCGCGGCCATCCCCGCCCCCTATCGCGAGCGCGGCCAGATCGCCTACGAGACCGGCAAGCGTATCGTCGAGATGGTGTGGGAAGATCTCAAGCCCTCGGACATCCTGACCCGCAAGGCGTTCGAGAACTGCATCGTGATCAATTCGGCGATCGGCGGCTCGACCAACGCGCCGATCCACATCAACGCCCTGGCCCGCCACATCGGCGTCGAGCTCTCGATCGAGGACTGGCAGAAGGTCGGCCACGACGTGCCGCTGCTGGTCAACATGCAGCCGGCCGGCTTCTATCTCGGCGAGGAATTCCACCGCGCCGGCGGCGTGCCGGCCGTGGTGCGCGAATTGATGAAGCACAAGCGCATCCACGAGGACGCCGTCACCGTCAACGGCCGCGGCATCGGCGAGAACTGCAAGAACGCGCCGGTCCCCGACAATGACGTGATCTGGGCCTACGACAAGCCGCTGGTGAAGGACGCCGGCTTCCTGGTGCTGAAGGGCAATCTGTTCGATTCCGCGATCATGAAGACCAGCGTGATCTCCAAGGAATTCCGCGACCGCTATCTCAGCAACCCCAAAGACCTCAACGCCTTCGAAGGCCGCGCCATCGTGTTCGAGGGTCCGGAGGACTATCACGCGCGGATCGACGATTCATCGCTCGACATCGACGAACGTTGCGTGCTGTTCATCCGCGGCACAGGTCCGATCGGCTACCCCGGCGGCGCCGAGGTCGTGAACATGCAGCCGCCGGCCGCGCTGATCAAACGCGGCATCCTGTCCCTGCCCTGCATCGGCGACGGCCGCCAGTCAGGCACCTCGGGCTCGCCGTCGATCCTGAATGCTTCGCCGGAAGCGGCGGCCAATGGCGGCCTTGCGATCCTCAAGACCGGCGACAAGGTTCGCATCGACCTCAACAAGGGCAGCGCCAACATCCTGATCTCGGACGAGGAGCTGAAGAAGCGCCACGCCGAGCTGAAGGCCAGCGGCGGCTTCAAGCATCCGCCGAACCAGACGCCGTGGCAGGAGATCTACCGCAACACCGTCGGCCAGCAATCGACCGGTGCCTGCATGGAGCTCGCCACGCGCTACCAGAACGTTGCCGGCACGTTTGGTGTGGCGCGGGATAATCACTGACAGCCGCACCGTCATTGCGAGCGAAGCGAAGCAATCCAGTCTGCCTCTGCGGAAAGACTCTGGATTGCTTCGTCGCCAGCGCAAAAATTGCTTCGCAATTTTGTCGCGGGCTCCTCGCAATGACGTGAGGCTGGCATTCGAATGAACATAAGGGAGAAGAAAAATGGCCAACCGCCTCAAGGGCAAACGCGCCGTCGTCACGGCTGCGGCAGCGGGCATCGGGCGCGCCTGCGCCGTCGCATTCGCGCGTGAAGGCGCAACCGTCATCGCCACCGACATCAACGAGGCCGGCATCGCCTCCCTGACCAAGGAAGGCATCGCCGAGGTCGCCAAGCTCGACGTCCGCAACACCGCCGACGTCAACGCGTTTGCAAAACGCGTCGGCAAGATCGACATCCTGCTCAACGCGGCCGGCTTCGTGCATCATGGCACCATCCTGGAGTGCTCGGAGGAGGATTTCGACTTTTCGTTCGACCTCAACGTCAAGTCGATGCACCGGACCATCAAGGCGTTCCTGCCCGACATGATCGCCGGCGGCGGCGGCAGCATCGTCAACATCTCGTCCTGCGCGGCCTTGAGGCCGCCGGCCAACCGCTACGTCTACAGCTCGTCGAAGGCCGCGGTATCGCTGCTGTCGCGCGCGGTCGCACTCGACTTCATCACCAAGGGCATCCGCTGCAACTCGATCTGCCCCGGCACCGTCGAGACGCCCTCGATGCTCGACCGCGCCGCCGCGCAAGGCCCGCAGGGCAAGGAGATGTTCATTTCCCGCCAGAAGATGGGCCGGCTCGGCACCGCCGAGGAGATCGCCAACATGGCGGTCTATCTCGGCAGCGACGAGAGCGCCTTCACCACCGGCGTCGACCTCGTCGTCGACGGCGGCTACATGCTCTGACGCCGGGGGCACAAGGCATGAACAAGATCGATCTCAACGGCCGAGTCGCCATCGTTACCGGCGGCGCGCAGGGCTTTGGCCGGGCCATCACCGAGCGCTTCGTCACCTCCGGCGCCAAGGTCGCGATCTGGGATTTTGATGCGGCACTGGCCGAGAAGACCGCAAAGGACATCGGCGATAGCGTCCGCGTGTTCAAGGTCGACGTCACCGACACCGCAGGCGTCGAGCAGGCCCGCGATGCGACGCTTGCCGCCTTCGGCAAGATCGAGATCCTCGTCAACAATGCCGGCATCGCCGGCATCAACAAGCCGGTCTGGGAGACGGACCTCGAGGAATGGCGCAAGGTGCTGCGCATCAACCTCGACGGCCCTTTCATCGTCTCCAAGGCGATCGTGCCCGAAATGCTCAAGCAGAAATACGGGCGCATCGTCAACATCGCCTCGATCGCCGGCAAGGAAGGCAATCCGAACGCGGCGCATTATTCGGCCTCCAAGGCCGGACTGATCGCGCTGACGAAGTCGCTCGGCAAGGAGCTCGCCGCCCACGACATCCTCGTCAACGCTGTGACGCCGGCGGCGGCGAAGACAGCAATCTTCGACCAGATGACGCAGCAGCATATCGACTTCATGCTGTCGAAGATTCCAAAGGGGCGCTTCGTGCTGGTCGAAGAGCTCGCCGCGATGGTGGCCTGGCTCGCGTCCGAAGATTGCGCCTTCTCCACCGGTGCGGTGTTTGATATTTCCGGGGGACGGGCGACCTATTGAGGCATTGGCCGCCCGCGCGGGGGGCGGGCCATGCGGGTTGGACGTGATCTTGGACATGATCTTGGGCGTCGGGATTTCGTGAGGCTCGCAGCGGGCGCAGGCGCGCTGCCCCTGCTGTCATCGACGACCCTCGCGCAACTCGCGCCCAACCCGCCGAGCATCCGCCCGCCCTCGCCGGCCGAGCGTGCCGCCATGGCGCGGCTCGCGCACGGCTTCATGGACAAGTACGGCGTGCCGGCACTGTCCTTCGCGATCGGCTATGCCGGCGCCGTCGTCTATGAGGACGCCTTCGGTCTTGCCGATATCGAGCGGAACGAGGCCATGACGCCGCGGCATCTGTTCCGGATCGCCAGCGTCAGCAAGATGATCACCTCGGTGACGATCTTCCGCCTGATCGAGGAGAACCGCCTCAAGCTGACGGATCGCGTGTTCGGTCCGGGCGCGCTGCTCGGCACCGACCACGGACAGCCGCCCTACTCCGCCGGCATCGACCAGATCACGCTCGAGCATCTCTTGACCCACACCGCCGGCGGCTGGAGCAACGACAACCGCGACCCCATGTTCACCCATCCCCGGATGGATCATGCGCAGTTGATCGCGTGGACGCTCGCCAACCGGCCGCTGGACCGCCCGCCGGGCCAGCGCTACGCCTATTCCAATTTCGGCTATTGCGTGCTCGGGCGCGTCATCGAGAAGCTCACCGGCCAGCCCTATGCCGAGCACGTCCGCGCCGAGGTGCTGGCGCGCTGCGGCGTCACCGACATGACGATCGCCGGCAATACCCGCGACCAGCGCCAGGCCGGTGAAGTCGCCTATTACGGCCAGGGCGAAGACCCCTACGGCATGAATGTCCGGCGAATGGATTCCCATGGCGGCTGGATCGCGACGCCAGCGGATCTCGTCCGTTTCCTGATGCATGTGGACGGCTATGCGAAGCCGGCGAACATCCTGCGGCCGCGCACCATCGAAGTCATGACCACCGCGCCCAGCTACAGCCCGACCTACGCCAAGGGGTTTGCAGTCAACAAGTCCGACAATTGGTGGCACAATGGCAGCCTGCCGGGCACCAGCACGATCGCGGTCCGGACCCATGGCGGCTTCTGCTGGGCCGCCTTCACCAACACCAGGCGCGGGAATTC
>RXJC01000110.1 GCA_003963435.1 Bradyrhizobiaceae bacterium
CCAGCGTCTTGCCGAGCGACCAGATCGCGCCGGGGACCTTGTGGCTGCCGGCGATGACGTCGTCGAACGCCTTCTCGATCCAGCTGCAGTCTTCCTCGGTGATGGTGAGCGGCGGCAACAGCTTGATGGTGTGGCTGCCGTGGCCGGCGACCTGGGTCAGGATCTTGTGATCCTTGAACAGCGGCACGGTGATAAGCTGGCAGAACAGGCCCTTGTTGGCGGCCTCCAGCACATTCCAGGAGGCGCGCAGCCGCAGCGACTTCGGCGGGCCGAACTCGATTCCGATCATCAGGCCCTTGCCGCGGACTTCCTTCAGCAATTCGTAGCCGGGCACCATGCGCGTCAGCGCCAGCCGCAGCTCGGCGCCGCGCTTGGCGGCAGCCTCGATCAGCTTCTCCGACTCCATCACGTCGAGCGTTGCGATGCCCGCGGCCATCGCGAGGTCGTTCTTGGAGAAGGTGGAGCCGTGCACCACGGCGCGGTCCATCTGGTTGAAGATCTTGTCGAAGATGGCCTTGCGCGTCAGCACCGCACCGACCGGCACGTGGCCGCCCGACAGCGACTTCGACAGCAGCACCATGTCGGGCTCGACGTTCCAGTGCTCGACCGCGAGGAAGCGGCCGGTGCGGCCCATGCCGGTCTGGATCTCGTCGGCGACGAACAAAGTGCCGTATTTCTTGCACAGCGCCGCGGCGCCCGGCAGGAACTCGTCGGTGGGCATGTTGACGCCCTTGCCCTGGATCGGCTCGACGACGAAGGCCGCGACCTCGCGCGAGGCCAGCGCCTTTTCCAGCGCCACCAGATCGTTGAACGGAACCGGTGTGCAGCCGGGCAGCAGCGGCTCGAAGCCGGTGCGGAAGTTCGAATCACCGGTCAGCGACAACGCGCCATAGGTCAGGCCGTGATAGCCATGGGCGCAATAGACGATGCCGGGACGCCCCGTCGCACCGCGCGCAAATTTGATCGCGGCTTCGACGCATTCGGCGCCGGAATTGGCGAAGAACGCCTTGTCGAGATAGGGGACGTATTTCAGAAGCCGCTCGGCGAGCACGCCGGCGAGCACCGAGACGTCGAACTGGACGAGGTTGGGCAGATCGGCATCGAGCACGCTCTTGAGCGCCTCGCGCATCACCGGATGGTTACGCCCGATCGCAAACACGCCAAAGCCGGACAACAGGTCGAGGTAGCGCGCGCCGTCGCGATCGTAGAGGTACTGACCCTGGCCCTTCTGGAAGCCGACATCGTAGCCGATGGTCTTGAGGACCCGAACAAACTGCTCGTTCAGATACCGATTATGCAGGGTGCTGCGCTGGGCCTGACGGTCCGCGAATAGCTGAGACATGTCTGGATTTGGGCTGTGCATCCGTTACATACTTCGGTTGAGGGTCGTCTCGTCAACTGAAAAGGGACCGTCACTGAAAACGGTCTGTGCGGCCTTTTGCCCTTTTTCGGACCATCTTCGCAAGCACAGCTTTAAACCATGTTGCACTGCCGAGGAACTACCATGCGTTTAGCCCTTTACACCGGACTAATACTGGCCGGCGGTTACGCCTGCCTGACACCGGCGCTCGCCGCCGATCCCACCGGAGACTGGCGGGTCGCCGACGGCGTCGCCAACATCCGCGTCGCCCAGTGCAATGGCAGCATGTGGGGCGCCGTTGCCTGGGAAAAGAAGCCCGGCGGGCGCGACGAGAACAATCCGGATGTCTCGAAAAAGAACAGGCCGACGCTGGGCATGGTGACCCTGATCGACATGAAGAAGAAGTCAGGCGCCGATCAGTGGGAAGGACAGGTCTACAACGCCCAGGACGGCCAGATCTACAGCGCGACCATCACGCCTGTCGGCACCGACCAACTCGAGATCAAGGGCTGCGTGATGGGCTTCCTCTGCGGCGGCGAGACGTGGACCCGGGTCGGCCCGCCGATCCCCTTGAGCACTGCCAACGCCATGGCCAAGGGCGCGCCGAAGCCCGCCGGCGCGGCGCCGAAAGCCACAGGCACGACGGTTGCCGCAGCACCTGCGCCTGCAGCCCCGAAGGCGCCCGGCGCCGCCAAGCCCGGTCAGAAGAGCGCTACTGATCCGGTCGGCGACATCTGTTTACTCCCTGAGATTGCGGGGTTTGCCCATTAGGGCCGGCTGGAACAGCAGCACGGCCGCGAGCGTCGTCACCAGCGAGAGGGCGAGCAGCTTGCCCATGCTGGACGTGCCGGGATGGCTCGACAGCCACAGGCTGCCGAACGCGGTCGCGGTCGTGAGCGCGCTGAAGAAGATCGCGCGTGTCAGGCTGGTCTGGAGCAGGTTTGTTCTGCCCGAGCGCCACGCCACGACATAATAGATCTTGAAGGCGACGCCGACGCCGAGCAGCAGCGGAAACGCGACGATGTTGGCGAAGTTGAGCGGCAGGCCGATCAACACGCAGATCTCGAGCGTCACCGCGCCCGCAACCAGCAGCGGCACCAGTGTCATCAGCACGTCGACGAAGCGGCGCAACGTGATCCACAGCAACAGGCCGATCACCAGCAGCGCGTAGATGCCGGCGTGGATGAACGCCCGCACCACGGTATCGCCGGACTTCAGGATCGAGACCGGCCCGCCGATTGCGGTCGGCTCGGCCACGAGCACCGCCGCCGCAAATTTGCGCAGCGTGTCGTTGTCGTTGGGATCGCCCTTGGGCAGCGCCTCGACGCGGATGATGCCGTCCTTGCTCTTCCAGGCGTTGACGAGGTCGGGCGGCAACGAGCTCAGGGTGACCGGCCCGGCCTGCATCGCGTTCCGGAGCTGGTCGAACACGATCTTCATCGGCGTGACGAACACATCCTGCGCCTTGTTGCGCGTGGCTTCGTCGCCATTGGCGAGCTTTTCCAGCGCGTCGGCGAGACGCCGCGAGGCGACCGCACCCGGTCCCTTCGCCTCGCCTGCGGTCCGGCGCAGATTGTCGACCGAGGATTTCAGGGCCTCGACGTTCTCCTGGTCGGACGGCGCGGCATCGATCTGATCGGGATTAAGCGCGGGGTTCAGCACCTTGGCGCCCTGGGCGAGCAGCTTCAGCTTCGGCGGCTGGTCCTGCGGCACGAAGCTGTTGAGTGACATCACCCTGAGCACTTCGGGCACCTTCTCCAGCTTCGCCTCGACCTGCCTCGCCTGCTCTTCGGATGTGACCATCACATTAATGGCATTGGCGCCGGTGTTGGGATCCTTGCGCAGGTCGAGGAAGGTCGCGATCGATTCGGCCTTCGGATTGCGCAGGTTCATCGGGTTGAAGTCGAACTTCATGAAATAGAGCAGCGGCAGGCCGGCGAGCGCCAGCAGCAGCGTACCGCCCACGACGAGCACGCGGTGCGTCTCAAGGAAGTGATCGAGCGGCGCCAGGAAGGCGTAGCCGACCGGCTCCTTCTCGCCGGGCGGGTTCAGCAGCTTCAGCATGGCCGGCAGAACGGTGATCGACGAGATGAACGCCACCAGCATGCCGACGCCGGCGATCTGGCCCAGCTCAGCGATGCCCTTGTAGTCGGTCGGCATGAAGCAGAGGAAGCCGGCGGCCGTCGCCATCGCCGCCAGCGACAGCGGCACCGCCGAGCGCTTGGCGGCCAGCACCAGCGCGCCCGTGAGATCGTTGTGCTTGTAGCGCTCCGAGCGGTAGCGGACGCTGTACTGGATGCCGAAATCGACGCCGAGGCCGACGAACAGCACCGCGAATGCGATCGACAGCAGGTTGAACGATCCGACCATCATCAGGCCGGCCGCGGTCGTGATCGCAAGGCCGACGAACAGATTGACGAACACGGCGAAGATGATCTTCGACGAATGCAGCGCCAGCCACAGGATGACCAGCACGACGAGAACCGTGCCGATGCCGTTGATGACGGCGCCCTCCTGGACGGTGGCGTATTCCTCGTTGGCGATCGGAATCGGGCCGGTCAGCCGCACCCGCGCCTGGTACTTGGTCGGAAAATCCAGGTCCGCTGCCGCTTTCCGGATCGCGTCGGTGGCATCCTTGCCGGGCTCAAGCGCGTTGTAGTCGAGGATCGGCTTGAACTCGATGAAGGCGCGCTTGTCCGAATCCTTCAGCGGCTCGTCGCTGACGAGCTCGCGCCAGGAGAAGCTCGCATTGCCCTTGTTGAGCACGGTCTCGACCGTCTGCGCGATCAGGTTGAAGGGCCGCTCGGTGCTGTCGAGCTTGACCTGGCCGCGCTTGACGCCCGCAAGTCCGGTCTCCAGCGCGCCGGTCAGGCCGCGGATCGAGGGATCGCCGGCCATGATCTCGATCAGGGGCGCGGCGGATTCGAACTGGCCGGTGATCTTGCCGACCTCTTCCGTCGGCAGGAACAACAGGCCGTTCTTTTCGAAGAACTCGCCGCTGCCGAGCTGCTGCATCGACTGGAAGTTGGTCTTGTCGCCTTTCAGCTTGGCATAGAGCGCGTCTGACGCGGCGCTTGCCATCTCGGGCGTCCGGGCTTCGACCACGGCAAGGATGAGTTCGTTTTGATCGAACGCCTTGTCGAACTGCTGGTCGCGCTTGCGCCAGTCGAGGTTCTGAGAAATCAGCGAATTGATGTCGGTGTTGATGGCAAAGTGCCGGGACGCGTAATACCCCGCGCCCACCGCCAGCAGGAGCCCGAGAACGACGACGAGGGAGGCAAACCGGGTGCAGGCCCTGACAATGGCAACGACTACGCTTTGCAGCACTTCTTTTCTTTCTGCGGTTAACAGCTTGCCGGAAACGCCCGCTGTTTATCGGAGTTCCCGGGCGAAACCTATTGCTGTTTGGGCGGCTCTCCCGGGAACAAGGTTCGAAAGTAAACGGCGGGAGACCGGGCAAAATCATGCGGGGCGGTCGGTATAGCCGGGGAGTTGAGGCGGGAAAGTGACGAAAAGCTGGGCACTGTGTCGCCCCGATCTTGCTCACGGCTCCTTAAGTATTATAATACCTCGATTGTTGCCCCGTCGGGGGCGAAGGTTTCATTCGACCTTTCCTCGCTGCCGATTTTTTGACACAAAGCATTGCGCCTTCATGCGCCGGAGCCCCAACGGGGGTGGGTGGCTACCGCGTAGCGCGAACCGATGGTGCGGATATTGCAGCTCATTGGTCAGGATCGGGTGCCGCCGGGACCTTACGAAGCGGATGGGTGCAACTTGCGTGATGG
>RXJC01000387.1 GCA_003963435.1 Bradyrhizobiaceae bacterium
GGCCTGTTGAAGAGCGGCGAAATCGACGCCTTCGCGCTGTCGCGCGATCAGCTCAACAAGATGGCGCAGAAGATCCCGGGCACCAAGGTGCTGAACGAGACGTTCAAGAAAACGGTGACGGCCGTCGCCGTGCCGCTCGGCCACAGCCAGGCGCTGGCCTTTGTCAGCAAGTTCATGACCGAGGTCACGACCAACGGCATCCTGCGCAAGGCCTACGACGACAATGGCCTGAAGGACTCGCCGATCCGGACGGAATAGCGGCGGCGGCACCGGCGCGGGGCGAAGCAATTCAGGATCGTTCCGCGGTGGAAGCTTGGATTGCTTCGTCGCGAGGGCTCCTCGCTATGACGGTGGAGGGGTGCGAGTGCGCCCGCGTGCTCTGTCATTGCGAGCGAAGCGAAGCAATCCAAAGTCTTTCCGCGGAGGCACTCTGTATCGTCTGCCGGCAAAGGCTTCACGCGGCTTGCAACCGCGATCTCAGCGCCCCCTGATCTCCGCGTACTTCGCCATCGCCTTCTCGAATTTCCGGTTGAACAGCCACATCGCACCGAGGATCTCGCGGAAGCTCGCCGACGTTCGCGCGCGATCCGCCTGCCCGAACGCAAAGATGCTGTTGTTGCGCAGGTGCTTCATGATCGTGGGGCTGGAAACCCGATAGTTCAGAAGATCGCCGGATCTGAGCGCCGATCGCGTCGGGGTCGGCACGATCTGGATCAGCTCGAACAGCTTCATCTGGTCGATCGGGTCGGGCAGCGTCTTCACGATCGCGGGGATCTCGCGGAACACCTCCGCATGCGCGTTCATCAGGCCGTCGCGCACGTTGGTCCAGTGGTTGAAGCGGCGGTCGATACTGCTCGCCCGCGCCTCCTCCTTGTCGTCGCGCGCGCTCAAGCGCGGATCGGTCGCCGCGATCTCGGCCTTGATGGCCTGCCATTTCCGGTGGCCGTTGCGGTCCTCGGAAGGGCCGGTCTGGAAGCTGCCCATATAGGTGTTGGAGCGTCCGTTGCGGACATTCTGCTTGCCGTTGGTCTCGGCAAAGAACAGCCCGAGGCTGATGCGCCCCGCAGCGGCAGCGTGCTCGGGCGCAAGCCCCTTGGCGCGCGCGATCACCGTGCCGAGATCGACGACGTCCTTGAACGGCGTCGCCGAGTTCTGCGCATTCGCCGGCGGCGCCTCCATGACGTCGAACAGGCTCGCATATTCGTCGATCAGCGGCTCGATCTCGGCGTCGAAATAGGCCGGCGGAATCTCGAACTTGTTGGGGCGGCCGATCCGCGACGGCATGGCGTCGGTGAGATCCTTGTAGGTGCTGATGACGGCGACGCGCGCCAGATACAGGGCCTGCCCGGGGAGATTCGGTAGCGGCTCCCTGGCGTCGATCTGGCGCCGTCGTTCATTGAGGATCGATTTGAACGCGGCGAGCGCCTTGTCATAGGCGGCGGCCGCCTCCGCTTGGTGGGGCGTGAGTGCGCGCTGTTGTCCGGCAGCAGGCGCTGCAACGAGGAAGGCGACAGCTGCAAAGAGTGCGAGACGTCTGAATCCCATGGCCGGTTCCCGTCGATTCGCTGGCCAGGGAGATCGTAAGCGTCACAGGCGCGAGCTGGCGAGATGCAAATCCCGCGCAGCCCAAATTGTTATGCCGCCCGGTAGTCCGGCGCCGTCGCCAGGAATGTCGCATAGGCGTCCGCATCCGGCGGCTGGAAGCGCCCCGCCAGCCCGCCGCGCTTCTGCTGCTTCGCGCCGATGTCGGCCATCAGCTCGTCGAAATGGCGGTAGTGATAGGGCGCGACGCAGAGGCCGCCATAGACACCGGCGGCCGGCCGCTCGACGCGCTTGAAGTGCAGCATCATCTCGATGTTGTCGCGCATCTGCTGCGCCGTCGGCTGGTTCGCGAGCTGGCCGTCGGCATAGCGCACCAGCCAGTTGGCGGCGAGATCGGCGCAGAGCACGGTGCAGAACGAGGAGTTGAAGCCGACGAAGCCGAGCTCGGGCAGGTCGGGGTTGGCGATCAGGCGGTAGAGCCGGTACTGCCCGTCGGCGTCGACCAGCTTCTGCCGGTAAGCCTCGGGCAGGAACGGCACGCCGAGCTTGTAGCCGATCGCGAGCACCGCGACATCGGCGCCCACGCGCTCGCCGCCGCTCATCACGATGCTGTCGCCGTCATAGTGATCGAACGTGCCGAACACCGCCTTGATGCGGCCGTCGGCGACCATCGGATAGAAGCCGGGTGTTGCGATCGGCACCGAGCAGTTGACGCCGTCCTCGATCCGCTCCTTCGGCACCATGTTGCAGCGGCCGAGCTTGAGTTGCGCCTTGAGCAGGCTCTCCAGCCCGCGCCAGTTCGCCCACACCAGCGGAGCGGCGATACGATGGGCGAGCCGTCCCATCGCACTGATCCCCCAGCCCGGAAACATCTCCTCCTGCGCGCGGATGTAGAGGATGCGCTTGAAGTTCACGAGCCCGCCGATGAAATAGGGGATGCGCCAGACCGGCTCGCGCATCACGATGGTGACCTCGCGGGCACCCGATTTCACCGCATTCACTGCGATGTCGGTGGCCGATTTGGAGCCGCCGAGCACGACGACGCGGCGTCCTTTCGCCAGCGAGGGATCGCCGTATTTGGAGGAATGCAGGATCAGGCCGCCCTGTGCGAGGAAGGCGTCCTCGCCCGGGCAATGCAGCTCGCGCGGCTCGTTGAACTGCCCGGTGCAGACCGCGACGAAATCGAAATCCTCGTCCGTCGTCGTGCCCTCCTTGCTCTTCAGGGTGAGCGTCCAGCCCGGCTTGCCGTCGGCACGCCGCGCCATGCCGGCGACTTCGGTGCCGAGGCGCAGCATGCGATCGAGACCAAAACTCCTGGCGTAGTCCGCAAGATACGCGTGCACCTGTGGGCCGGTCGGCCATTCCGGATAGGATTTCGGCATGGCGCGGTCGGTGTAGCGATAGAGCTCCTTCGGGCTCTGGGTCTGCACCTCAGGGTAGGAGCGCGCCGGCTCCCAGACGCCGCCGAGATCTCCGCTGCGCTCGACGATGGTGACGCGGTGGCCGCGGCTGGAGAACGCCTTGGCGGCGGCAAGGCCGGAGACGCCGGCGCCGATCACGCAGACATGCTTGGGACTGACCATGGGATTGCTCGCAATTGTTTCGGACGCAAGCAGCCTCGTTCGGCCGCAACGCGCCGCCGGCGGGCCTGCAAGCAGATGAAAGTGGACGGAGAGCTTTCGCCTAGTCGTTGGCCTCGGGCGGCAGGAAGTCGACCTCATGCAGCGCCGAGATGCGCACCACCTCAGCAGGGTCGGTCAGATTGTGCAGCTGCTCGAACAGCGCCTCGAGCTTCTGCATCGGCGAAACCCAGAACAGCGCGCGGCACGGCTTGTCGGACTTGTTGAAATAGCCGTGCGGGATGCCGCGCGGCATGCGCACGAGATCGCCGGCATGCGCCTTGACCCATTGTCCGTCGAGCTTGAGGTCGAGCGTGCCCTCCTGCACTAGGATGAACTCGTCCTGGGTCGGATGGATGTGCACCGGCACGAACTGGCCGGGATCGCTGTTGGTCTCGAACGCGAAGGTGGAGTCGGTGACGGCCTTGGGGAAATAGACCTGGCCAAGGATGTTCCAGCTCTTGCCGCCGTAGCCTGTGCCGTTAGCGGTAATGCCCTTTTCGAGTGCAGTCATGTCGCGCTCCCATTGGATTCCGGCGAGGACCGAGCTTCGGTCAACGATGGGGCGGCTGTCTATCCGCTAAACGAATCCGGCGATGGTTGCTGCCGTGCAGCACGACGATTTTGCGGGCATGGCTCTTCTCGGTCCGCCGGAATTATTATAGGCTTAAAGCAATTCCGTGACGCGAAGCGTGGTCGACGATGTCCGCAGCCGTGCTGGAAATGAACGCAAGGGCGTCCGCGGCCGAACGGCTCGCGGATTTCGCCCGCGTCACCACTGACGATGTCGACGAAGCGGCCGAGGAGATCGGTCGCATCTTCTGCCCGCACGACCTCAAGCCGGCACAGGCGCGCGCCGACGGCTTCTCGGCCCGGCACAATTGCGCCGCCTTCGACGGCTTTTCCATCAACTATGTCGCCTATGGTGGATCGGTCGGCATCGATCCCGGCTGCCTCGAGCGCTTCTTCCTGGTGCAAATCCCGCTCACGGGCACGGCTCACATTCGCGCCGGCATGACCGAGCTCGATGCCGCGCCGGAGCGGACGGCGTCGCTGCTGTCGCCGACGATCCCGACCCGGATGATGTGGCGCGACTGCGCGCAGGCGATCCTGCTGCTGGACCGCCGCATGGTCGAGCAGCGCGCCGCGGCGCTGTCGGGCAGGGCGGCAGGTGCGGTCGAGTTCGATCCCGTGATCGATTTGGAGGCGCCGGCCGGGCAGGCCCTGCGGCGTAGCCTCGCCGAGCTGATGCTGCTCGCCGAGCGTCTCGGTCCCTCCGGTCGGCTGTCAGCGACCGCCATGGCCGATTGGCGCGAGCTGCTGCTCGACCATCTGCTCAACGGCCAGCGCCATGGCCTGTCGGATGCGATCGCGACATTCTCCGGCCGGGCCGAGCGGCTGCCGCGCGTGCTTCGCGCCGCGCGCGACCATCTTGCGGGCAATGCCGGCGAGCCGCTCGATCTCGCACAACTTGCCTGCGCCTCCGGCATCGGCATCCGCGCGCTGCAGCTCGGCTTTCGCCGTCATTTCGGCCAGTCGATTTCGGAGATGCTGCTCGACATGCGCCTCGCCGCGCTCCACGCCCGGCTAGCGCAAGGATCGCCCGATGCCTCCATCACCGACATCGCCTTCGACCTCGGCTTCACCCATCTCGGCCGCATGGCCGGCGCCTACCGCGAAAAATTCGGCGAGACGCCGTCGGCGACGTTGCGGCGAAGGATGAGCTGAGGCGAAAGACCTACTTCCCCGGCCTCTTGGTCCCGTCGTCTTCCTCGGCCTGCCTGCGCAGGAAAGCCTCGACATCGGCCTGCACCGAATAAGGCGTCGGGATCGCGTCGCCGGCGGAATCGACGGCGGTGTCGAGACAGCGGCGCAGCATGCGGGCGAGCTCGGCCTTGCGATAGGGCTTTCGCAGCAGTGGCGCGCCCATCGTGGCGCGGCCCTGCGTGTGCAGCGAGTCGTAGGCGTAGCCGGAGGTGAACAGGACCCGAAGAGAGGGGCGCGCCGCCACCATCTGCTCGGCGAGCTCCCGTCCGTTCATGCCGCCGGCCATCACGATGTCGGTGAAGAGCAGGTCAAACGGCTTGCCTT
>RXJC01000349.1 GCA_003963435.1 Bradyrhizobiaceae bacterium
CGCCTACCGCTACACCGAAGCGCGCATGACCGACGTCGCGCGGCTTCTGCTCGATGGCATCGACGAGGACGGCGTCGAGTTCCGCCCCAATTACGACGGTCAGTCGAAGGAGCCGGTCGTGCTGCCCGGCGGCTTCCCGAACCTGCTCGCCAACGGCGCGCAAGGCATCGCGGTCGGTATGGCGACCTCGATCCCGCCGCACAACGCCGCCGAGCTTTGCGAGGCCGCGCTGCACCTGATCGAGAAGCCCGACGCCAAGTCCAAGGCGCTGATGAAGTGGGTCAAAGGCCCGGACTTCCCGACCGGCGGCATCTGCGTCGATTCCAAACAGGCGATTGCCGAAGCCTACACCACCGGCCGCGGCTCGTTCCGCGTCCGTGCGCGCTGGACGCAGGAGGAGGGCGCGCGCGGCACCTGGGTCGTCGTCGTCACCGAGATCCCGTTCCTGGTGCAGAAGTCGCGGCTGATCGAGAAGGTCGCCGAGCTGCTCGACCAGAAGAAGCTGCCCCTGGTCGGCGACATCAGGGACGAGTCGGCCGAAGACGTCCGCATCGTGATCGAGCCGAAGTCGAAGAACGTCGATCCCGCGCTGATGATGGAATCGCTGTTCCGGCTGACCGAGCTCGAAAACAAGATTCCGCTGAACCTCAACGTGCTGATCAAGGGCCGCGTGCCCAAGGTGGTGGGGCTCGCGGAGTGCCTGCGCGAATGGCTCGACCATCTGCGCGACGTGCTGATCCGCCGCAGCAAACACCGCAAGGGCGAGATCGAGCACCGGCTCGAAATCCTCGGCGGCCTGCTGATCGCTTATCTCAACATCGACGAAGTGATCCGGATCATTCGCACCGAGGACGAGCCCAAGCCGGCCTTGATGAAGGCGTTCAAGCTCACCGAGCTGCAGGCCGACTCCATCCTCAACATGCGCCTGCGCAATCTGCGCAAGCTCGAGGAAATGGAGATCCGCACCGAGGACAAGGATCTGCGCAAGGAGCTGAAGGGGATCGAGGCCCTGCTGGCCTCCGAACCCCAGCAGTGGACGAAGGTCGCCGAGCAGGTCGGCAAGGTCCGCGACATGTTCGGACCGAAGACGCCGCTCGGCAAGCGCCGCACCACCTTTGCCGACGCGCCCGAGCACGATCTCGCCGCGATCGAGGAAGCCTTCGTCGAGCGCGAGCCGGTGACGGTCGTCGTCTCCGACAAGGGCTGGATCCGCACCATGAAGGGCCATGTCGAGGATCTCTCGGGCCTCGCCTTCAAGCAGGACGACAAGCTCGGCTTCGCCTTCTTCGCGGAGACGACGTCGAAGCTGCTGCTGTTCGCCACCAACGGCAAGTTCTACACGCTCGACGTCGCCAAGCTTCCGGGCGGCCGCGGTCACGGCGAGCCGATCCGCCTGTTCATCGACCTCGAGCAGGAGGCGGCGCCGGTCGCGCTGTTCGTCAACAAGGGCGGACGCAAATTCCTGGTCGCGAGCCACGAGGGCCAGGGCTTCGTCGTCAACGAGGACGATTGCGTCGGCACCACCAAGAAGGGCAAGCAGGTCCTCAACGTCGACATGCCGAACGAGGCGCGCGCGATCACCGAGGTGCTCGGCGACACCGTCGCGGTGATCGGCGAGAACCGCAAGATGCTTGTGTTCCCGCTCGACCAGGTGCCGGAGATGGCCCGCGGCCGCGGCGTGCGCCTGCAGAAGTACAAGGACGGCGGCCTCTCGGACGTTGCCGTGTTCGAGGCCAAGGCCGGCCTGACCTGGAAGGACTCCGCGGGCCGCGAATTCTCCGCGACCATGAAGGAGCTCAGCGAGTGGCACGGCACGCGCGCCGACGCCGGCCGCCTGCCGCCGAAAGGCTTCCCGAAGTCGAACAAGTTCGGCCGGGGAATCGGGTAGGGCGGTCTCGTGTCCCGGACGCGCTGCAGCGTGCAACGCTGCTGCGCAGAGCCGGGACCCACGCCACACGGATTGCAAGCAGAGATGGGCCCCGGCTCTGCAGCGCACCGCTGACCGGACGATGCTTCGTATCGCCGGGGGAGCGTTGCGCTGCGTCCGGGGCACGAGAGTGTCTGTAGTAGACATCTCTCTCCCCACCGTCATTGCAATGACGAACTGCGACAGCATCGCTCTCCAATTCGCATACCACCGCCCATCGCGCTCTGATAGCGTCCGACACGCCGGTCTTCCCGAATGTCGAGAAATACGCGATGTACGATGTCATTGTTGTCGGCGGCGGCTCCGCCGGTGCTGCAGTTGCGGCGCGGCTGTCCGAGAATCCCGCGCGGCGCGTGCTGTTGCTGGAGGCGGGCCGCGACTGGCGCGCCGATGAGGCGCCGTGGGAAGTGCGGACGCCGAACCCGATCCCGATCATCCACAAGCGCGAGTATCAGGAGAAGTGGCAGTGGCCCGACCTTCTGTCGCGCCGGGTGGCGGGGCAGGAGCCGCGCTTCTACTGGCGCGGCAAGGGGCTCGGCGGCTCCTCGATGATGAACGGCCAGATCGCGATCCGCGGCGTGGCCGACGCCTTCGACGAATGGGCCGCCAATGGCTGCACCGGCTGGTCGGCCCGCGAGGTGATGCCGCTGTTCTCCGTGATCGAGGACGATCTTCAATTCGGTGACGTCGAGGGCCACGGCCGCGGCGGGCCGCTGCCGGTCTATCGCGCGCCGCCGGAGACGTGGGGCCCGATCGATCGCGGCTTGCGCGATGCGGCGCTGGGATGCGGCTATCCCTGGTGCGCCGATCTCAACGGCCCCGACGGCGAGGGCGTTGCCTGCTATCCCATCAACAGCCGCAACCTGCGCCGCATCAGCACCAACGAGGCCTATCTTGAGCCGGCACGCGGCCGCGCCAATCTGGAGATTCGCGGCTATGCGCTGGTCGATCGCGTCCTGATCAGCGACGGAAGGGCGACCGGCGTCCGCGTTTACATCGAAGGGCAGGGCACCCAGGAGATCAGCGCGCGCCAAATCGTGCTGTGCGCCGGCGCGATCCACAGCCCGGCGATCCTGCTGCGCTCGGGCATTGGTCCTGCCGAGGAGTTGAAGGCGATGGGGATCGCGGTCGCGCGCGATTTGCCGGTTGGCAAGCATTACTTCGACCACCCGCTGTTTCGCGCCACCATCCAGCTCCACGAGAATCTGCGGCCGACCGATCCGGACACGCGCCACACCAATTGCTGCGTGACCTATTCGTCGGGCCTTGCGAATGGCGGCAAGCGCGACATGATCCTGATTGCATTCAATCATCGCGGCATCGGTAACTCCGGAGCGATCGGCGCCGGGCTGTTCAACGCCTATTCGCGCGGGACGCTGAAGCTCGCCTCGACCGATCCCACGATCGATCCGATCGTCGAGGAGAACATGCTGGCCGATCCCCGCGACATGCAGCGCATGATGGATGCGGTGAGGCGCCTTGCCGTGATCACCTCGCAGCCGGCGCTGGCAGGCATTGCCGATTGGATCCGGCTCGCCGACACCGATCTGACCCTGCCGCAGGCGGCCAAGCTGCCGGACCACGAACTCGATGCGGTGCTGCGCCGCGAGACCGGCGACATCCAGCACGCCGCCGGCAGCTGTCGCATGAGCGGAGTCGATGACGCCGACGGCGTGGTCAACCCTGACGGCACCGTGAAGGGCATAGCCGCCTTGCGCGTCGCTGACGCCTCGATCATGCCGTCGGACTGCCGCGCCAACACGCATTTTACGACGGTGGTGATCGGGGAAGCGATCGCGCGGATGATGATGCGGTAGCGCGACGACGACGGTGGTCGTGGTGCTCGCGGCTCTCTCAACGTCATTGCGAGCGCAGCGAAGCAATCCAGAGTCTTTCCGCGGAGGCAGTCCTGGATTGCTGGGCTGTTTTGCCCGGTCGGGCAGTGGGCGCTGTGCAATGCTGATCGCCCCCGGAGTTGCCCTTCATCTGAAGCGCCTGAATGTCGCCTTTCGGGCGGTGACCGGGCCAAGGTCGCATAGCGGCGCCATGGCCCGCTTGTGACCGGAAGGCGATATGTTGCCGAGAATATTTTCTACTGTGCGGTGAATGGTACCCGCGCCTTGGCCGAGAAGGTCCAGACACGGGTGTTGCCGCCGATGCCGCCAAGCTCGGCGCCGAGACCGACTCCGGCACCGCCCGGCGTCTGCACGCCGAGGCCACCCGTGGCGCGCGCAGACCAGCCCTGGAGTAGCGGCGTTGAGGCCAGCGCGCCGGCAGCGAGCGCGTTGGCGTCCTCCTTGGTGAAGTAGTAGTCGCCGTACATGCCGAGGAATGGCGTCAGCAGGATGCCGCTGTCGAGCCATGCGACGGGGTAGGCGGCGCGCAGACCGCCCGAGGCGCGACCGCTGGCGAAGTCATAGCTCCCCTGCTCAGTGCCGAGCGAGTCGGTGTAAGCGTTCTGATGTTCCCACAACGCGTAGACCTTGGCGGACGGCTCCAGCACCATGCCGGCCCATTTGTAGTTGCCGGTCAGACCGGTCGAGGCCATCAAGCGCTGGCCGGTGAAGTTGCCCTGCGCAGTGCCTGCGCTGCCGTCATAGCCGATGCCGGAATAGGCGACGGCGGCATCGAAGCGCAGCGTCGGTACGATCTTCCAGCCGAGATAGGCGCCGGTGGTCCAACCCTCGCCCTTCAGCTTTCCGTTGATCTCCTGCTGGGTATAGCTGAACGTCTCGTAGCCGCCGAGCACACCGACCAGGAAGCTCGGCGTGGCCCGATAGGTCAAGCCCATCGTGGCGTTCAGCTGCTGGCCATACAGCGGGGCCTGGTTGGCCGGGGTGGCGCCGCCGCTATTGGTCGCGCCCCAGCGGTCGACGCCGGTGCCGCGCACATCAGCCCACAGCAGCCACTCCTTTTGCTCGTGCCATCTCGGCGCGGTCTGCTTCTTCTTCTCGCCACGGTCGATTGCCGCGAAGGCATCATCGACCAGGCCGCGGCCTCTTCCACGCGGCTGTGTCGCGCCGGGCAGCAGCGAGGAATAGCCATTGCTCTCACCAGCGCCGGCACGATCGGCGCTGGGCGAGCCCTCGTCCTGGTCGCGCGGATCGGCTGAGAAGTTGAAGCGCATGCGCGCATTGCCTGGGGTCATGAACGTGCCGCCGTCGCTGAAACCGTCGGCGATGGCATCGTCGATGGCGCCTGAAATCGCCTGGCCGGAGTTCTGCGCCACCAGTTTGCTAACCGTCTGCTGAAGCGAGCGAAGCCGAACGCTGTCAACCGGCACGTTGACGGTCTGGGCGAGGCCGGCCGAGGTGCTCGGCGCATAGAACGCACTGCCGCCGTAGCTTGCCGTGATGGTGTGGCTGCCGGCCACGAGTGTTGTCGTCGTGAGCGTTGCGACGCCTGCCGCGACGGTGCCGGTCCCGATCGGGCCGCCATTGTCATTGAAAGTCACGGTTCCCGTCGGCGTACCGCTGCCGGCTCCCACCGTAGCGGTGAAGGTCACGGGCTGGCCGAACTGGCTGGGGTTCTGCGACGATGTCAGCGACACCGTCGTGGCGAGCTGGCCTACCGACAGATTGAAATTGGCATTCGCGGAGGCATTGTTGGTGTCGGTCACCGTCACCGCGTAGGTGGTCATTGCCGAAGCCACCGTTGGTGTCCCGCTGATCTGACCATTGCTCGTATTAAAGCTCAAGCCGGTCGGCAGGGTCGGTGAGACCGCAAAGACCAGGGTGCCCGTACCGCCCGAGCCCGTGACCGGCGTGAATGGCGTCACCGCCTGATTGATCGGCAATGCACTGGACGGGACCGCCGTGGTCGCCGTTACCGCAGCATTGACGGCGAGGCTGAACGTATTGGTGGCCGTTGCATTGACTGCGTCGGTCACGGTCACGGTAAATGTCGTCGCCGCAGCGGTCGTCGTCGGCGTTCCAGAGATGCTGCCGTTCGCTGCATTGAGGGACAGTCCGGCCGGGAGCGTCGGCGAGACGGAATAGCTGAGCGGCGCCGTGCCGCCGCCGCCCGTGACGGGCGTAAATGGCGTGACTGTCTGGTTCGCGGTGAGCGTCGTCGACGCAACCGCCTGCGTCGCGGTGACGGCACCGTTGACCGCCAGGCTGAACGTATTGGATGCCGTGGCACTGTTGGCGTCGGTCACGGTGACCGTGTAGGTCGTGGCGCCACTGGTCGCGGTCGGCGTGCCCGTGATCGCGCCCGACGACGTATTGAAGGCGAGACCTGCGGGCAGTGCCGGCGCGACACCGTAGCTCAACGGCGATGTTCCGCCGGCGCCGGTAACCGGTGTGAAGGATGTCACCGGCGTGTTCACGGTCAACACCTTTGAGGCGATCGCCTGCGTCGCGCTCAATGGACCGTTGACTGTCAGCTGGAAGGTGTTGCTCGCAGTGCCGCTATTGGAGTCCGTCACCGTGACCGTGTAGGTGGTCGTGCTGCTGGTCACGGTCGGGGTGCCGCTGACCTGGCCGTTGCCGGTGTTGAAGCTGAGGCCGGTCGGCAATGTCGGCGAGATCGCATAGGATCGAGGCGTTGTGCCGCCGCCACCCGTGACCGGAGTGAATGTGGTGATGGCCGTGTTCACGGTGACGGTGGCCGAGCTCACCGATTGAGTTGCGGTGACGGCGGTGTTGACCGTCAGGCTGAATGTATTGCTGGCGGTGGCACTATTGGAATCGGTGACGGTGACCGTATACGTGGTCGCGCCGCTGGTAACCGTGGGCGTGCCGGTGATCGCGCCGGTGCCAGTGTTGAGCGAGAGGCCGGCGGGCAGCGACGGGGCGACGCTGTAGGTCAGCGACGGGGTGCCGTTCCCGCCAGTAACGGGCGTGAAGGAGGTCGCCGCCACATTCTGCGTGAGCGTTTTCGAGGCGACCGACTGGGTCGCGGTCACCGCCGAGTTGACGGCGAGGGTGAACGTGTTCGAGGCGGTCGCACCGTTCGCATCCGTTACGGTCACAGTGTAGGTGGCCGACCCGCTCGTGGCCGTCGGTGTGCCGGTGATTGCGCCGCTCGATGTATTGAGGGTCAGTCCGGAGGGGAGGGACGGCGACACGCCGTATGTGTAAGCCGGGGTGCCGCCCCCGCCGGTGACCGGCGTGAAATTGGCCGATGGTTGATTTTGCGTCAGTGTCTTCGACGCTACCGACTGGGTGGCCGTGACGGACGAATTGACCGTCAGGCTGAATGTATTGCTGGCGGTGGCGCTGTTGGCGTCGGTGACGGTGACGGTGTAGGTGGTCGCGCCGCTGGTGACTGTGGGCGTGCCGGTGATTGCGCCCGTGGCCGTATTGAACGACAGGCCGGACGGAAGCGTCGGTGCGATGGCGTAGCCGAGCGGCGCGGTGCCGCCGGAGCCGGTGACCGGCGTGAACGAGGCGGCGGCGGTGTTGACGGTGAGCGCCTTCGACGCGACGGACTGCGTCGCGGTCGGACCGGGCAGGTTGACGGTGATGACCCAGGGGGTGGTCGCGGACCCCGCGCCCGAGCAGGCCGCCAGGCGGTCGCTGCAGTCGGGCGCATAATACAGCGTGATCGTATCCTGGCCGCTGCCGCTCACGCTGTTGAGCGTGATGTTGATCTGCGCATTGCCCGTGTTGGCATTCTGACCGTTGTCGTTTGCGCTGGACGGAACCAGAGTGTAGGTGCCCTTGGAAGTCGTCGCATTATAGTTGGTAAAAGAGGACGCGCTGGTGCCCGCAATCGGGAAGTTGACCGCCGCATTCGTGCCGGATGTGGAGTACACGCCGTAGATGACCGCGTCGTCTCCGGTGTTGGCCGTGCCGACGACGGTGAGACAGAGGCGATAGACCTGGCTTACCGAGGTAAAGGTGATATTGGCCCCGCTGGTCGAATTGATGGTTTGATCGCAGACCGCCTGGGCGGACGAGACGGAAGCCACCATTGCCGCAAGCGCGAGGAGAGCGGTTGCGGTCAGGCCTCTCCAATGGCGCATGCGGCCGGTCAATCCGGCTATGGCATGGTGGAACGATCCGGCCATGAGCCGCCAGCGGCGTGCGGCCGCCATCTCGCGAAAGACGCCAATTCCAAGTTGAAGCAATGCAAAAAACAAGGGCGCTGGCTCAATACTGCAATCCGTACGCCACTTGCTGGGTGTCGGCGCTGATCGGAATCAAGAAATCTTTACTCGCGCTGGAGCATGAGCTGACAGTTTGCCGGGTGGCAAGGTGTCGCAATGGGTCAGATACGGGAAAAAGCAGTAAGATCGCCGGATTCATTCTCCGAGTTGCATCAGTGCAACGATGCGAGCTCCATCAAGTGCGACAAATTGTACTTCAATTTGTTCGCAACGATGTCCGAGATGTGGAGGCGAACGTCTTTCGAATCGTTGATGACGAAGGGCTGTACCCGATGACAGTCCGGACGCGGGGCACCGACGAGGATACGCTCTAGATCACCCCCGCCAGCCGCAGGGCCACGCCCGCGGCGCAGCTGCCTGCCAGCACCGTCAGCATCCCCAGCTTGAACCGGAAGATCGCGGTCGCCGCCGCGATGGACAGAATCAGCGCGGGGATGTCCACGCTGGTGAGCACCGGCCTGTCGAAGTTAAGCGGAAACGCGTGCACCGGCACAGTCTCGCGGAACAGCGTGTGCAGCGCAAACCAGATCGAGAGGTTGAGGATCACGCCGACGACCGCGGCGGTGATCGCGCCGA
>RXJC01000565.1 GCA_003963435.1 Bradyrhizobiaceae bacterium
AAAGCGAAGCAATCCAGACTGCCTCCGCTGCGGCAGTCTGGATTGCTTCGTCGCTTCGCTCCTCGCAATGACGGGGAGAGAGCGGCGGAAGCCGGCGAACAGATTGGCTTGCGTTCGTTTTAATGACGTGGGCGCGCTGGACAAGCCTGCAACGCCGAATTGAGCGGATTGTCGCACTCTTCGCGTCGCGGTAGCGATAGAGACCGCACGACAAGAGAGCATGGACATGACCGATTTCGATCCGACCCAGCATCGCATGATCCCGGCGCAACGCTGGTTTGAGGATTTCGTCCTCAGTGAACGCTTCGTGTTGCCGAGCCGCACCCAGACCTCGGCGATTTTCGCCGCGTTCCAGACCGCGAGCGGCGACACCCATCCCGTGCACTACGATTTGGAATATTGCCGCAGCCGCGGCATGCCGCATCTGCTCGCCCACGGCTTCCAGACCCTGATCCACACCGCGCCCGGCGCCGGCCTGTTTCCGTTCATGGTCGAGGAATCCCTGGTCGGCTTCCTGGAGCAGTCGAGCCGCTTTCTCAAACCGGTTTACGCCGACGACACAATCTATCCCGCGCTGGAGGTCACCGAGCTCGTGCCGGGCCGCACCACCGGCACGGTGACGCTGCGCAGCACCGTGTTCAACCAGCGCAAGGAGCTGGTGCTGGAGGGCATGCAGAAGTTCCTGATCCGGCGGCGGCCGGCGTGAGCTGGAGCTTCGGTTCTGATTGAAGCAGAACCGAAGCTCCAGATTCTTGTTTTGACGCGTTTTCTTGACGCGAACCGGTGGCCACTTCGCTCGAAAACGCTCTATTCGATCACGTCGTCTGCGGTCGCCAGCAAGGTCGGCGAGATCGCAAGACCGAGGGTCGCTGCGGTCTTGCGGTTGAGCACGAGCTCGAACTTGGTGGCCTGCTGCACCGGCAGCTCGGCCGGCCGGGCGCCCCGCAGCACCCGCGCCGTATATTGGCCGGCCAGCTCCATCACGTTGAAATAGTCCGAGCCGTAGCTCGCGAGCCCGCCAGCCTCGACATAGTCGCGGACGTCGAAGATAGCGGGCACCCGGTGGCGCAGCGCCAGCGCCGCGATGCGGGCGCGATAGACGTAGAAAAAACCTTCCGGGCCGAACACCAGGCCCGCGCCCGGCGCCGAAGGCAGCTGCGCGAAGGCGGCGTCGATCTCACCCTCGGTATCGGCATTGAGCACCTCGACGCGAAGGCCGAGCGGGCCTGCGGCGCGCTGCAGATCGGCAACGAAAGGCGCGGCCAGCGCCGAGCCCGGCTTCACCAGCGCGAAATAGCGCGACACGCCTGGCGCGAGCTCGCGAAAGATGCCGAGCCGCTTGGCCGACAGCTCCGCATTGAGCGAGGTGATGCCGGTGGCATTGCCGCCGGGACGGTTGAGGCTGTCGACGAGACCGAGCGCGACCGGATCGGTGCCGGAGGAGAACACGATCGGGATCGTCGTCGTTGCCTGCCGCGCGGCCACTGCGGCCGCGGTGCTGCCGGGCGCGGCGATCAGCGCGACGTTGCGGCGGACCAGATCGGCCGCGAGCGAGGCGAGCTCCTCGTTGCGGCCCGAGGCCCAGCGATATTCGATCGCAACGTTCTGCCCCTCGGTGAAGCCGCCGCCGGCGAGCCCCTTGCGGAATGCCGCGAGCCGCTTGACGTTCTCCTCCGCCGAGCCGCCGTGCAGGAAGCCGACGACCGGCAGCGCCGCTTGCGCGTGCGCCCGCGACAGTGCTGCGACCGCGATCGCACCCCCGATGAACTCCCGCCTCCGCATCCTCTGAGCCCGCCCCTGTTTCGGCTCGGCTATATCACATCCCGGCCGCCGCGACTGGCTCGAGGGTTAAGCAAGGGCCGAAATCGCAAGAAATTCGGCCGATTTGCGGATCTATCCGGGTTGCCGGAGGGGGCGCGCTGGCCTACCTATGGCCCATGAAATTCCTCGACGAAGCAAAGGTCTATATCCGCTCCGGTGACGGCGGGAACGGCTGCGTGGCGTTCCGCCGCGAGAAGTTCATCGAATTCGGCGGCCCCTCCGGCGGCAATGGCGGCCGCGGCGGCAATGTCATCATCGAGGTCGCCGACGGCCTCAACACGCTGATCGACTACCGCTACCAGCAGCACTTCAAGGCCCAGAAGGGCGAGAACGGCTCGGGCTCGGACCGTCACGGCGCCAACGGCAAGAACATCGTGCTGAAGGTGCCTCTGGGCACGCAGATCTTCGACGAGGATCGCGAGACGCTGATCCACGACTTCACCAATGTCGGCGAAAAGTTCGTGCTGGCCGAGGGCGGCAATGGCGGCTTCGGCAATGCGCATTTCAAGTCCTCGACCAACCGCGCCCCGCGCAACGCCAATCCCGGCCAGCCGGGCGAGGAGCGCTGGATCTGGCTGCGGCTGAAGCTCATCGCCGACGCCGGCCTCGTCGGCATGCCCAATGCCGGCAAGTCGACATTCCTGTCCAAGGTCAGCGCGGCAAAGCCCAAGATCGCCGACTATCCCTTCACCACGCTGCATCCGCAGCTCGGCGTCGTGCATGCCGACGGCCGCGAATTCGTGCTGGCCGACATCCCCGGCCTGATCGAAGGCGCGCATGAAGGCACCGGCCTCGGCGACCGCTTCCTCGGCCATGTCGAGCGCTGCCGCGTGCTGCTGCATCTGGTCGACGCTACCTGCGAGCACGCCGGCAAGGCCTACAAGACCGTGCGCAAGGAGCTCGACGCCTATGGCGGCCAGCTCACCGACAAGATCGAGATCGTCGCGCTGAACAAGATCGACGCGGTCGCTACGGACGAATTGAAGAAGCAGAAGGAGCGGCTGAAACGCGCCGCCAAGAAGACGCCGCTCTTGCTCTCCGGCATCACCGGCCAGGGCGTCAAGGAAGCCTTGCGCGCGCTCGTCGAGGTGATCGGCGAGGCCCCGGTGTCGGCCAAGGCGAAGAGCGCGGCCGAAGCGGAGCCGTGGTCGGCGTGAGCAATCACCCTTAGTCCCTCATGGTGAGGAGCGCGGAACGCGCGTCTCGAACCATGAAGGCCCGGCTCTCGCCCGCAGCCATCCTTCGAGAAGCCCGCTTTGCGGGCTCTTCAGGATGAGGGTCGGTGGTCTTGACGGGAGCAAATTGAGCACCGGCTTGTATTCACTGCTCCGATATCGCAGCATCGCATGATCAAGAAACGGCAGGGATGACGCATGGCGCGCGCGAAGAACGTTCTCTGGATCATGTGCGACCAGCTTCGCTATGATTATCTCGGCTGCACCGGCCATCCCACGCTGAAGACGCCGAACATCGACGCCATGGCCAGGCGCGGCGTGCTGTTCAGCAAGGCCTATGTGCAATCGCCGATCTGCGGGCCCTCGCGGATGTCGTTCTACACCGGCCGCTACATGCGCTCGCACGGCTCGCACTGGAACGGCTGGCCGCTGCGCGTCGGCGAGCCCACGCTCGGCGATCATCTCGGCAAGATCGGCGTGCGCAACGTGCTGGTCGGCAAGACCCACATGGCGCCCGATCTCGAAGGCATGAAGGCGCTCGGGATCCCTGCGGAATCGATCATCGGCGTGCACGTCGCCGAATGCGGCTTCGAGCCATATGAGCGCGACGACGGCCTGCATCCGACGGGGCGGCCGCGTCCGAAATACGACGAATATCTGCGTAAGCACGGGTTTGATGCCAGCAACCCCTGGGAGCACTGGGCCAATTCCGGCGCGGCGGAAGACGGCAGCTTGCAGAACGGCTGGCTGCTGGTGCATGCCGACAAGGCCGCGCGCGTGCCGGACGAGCATTCCGAGACGCCCTACATGACGCGGCGCGCGATGGACTTCATCAGCGAGGCCGAGACCGACGGCAGGCCGTGGTGCCTGCACCTGTCCTACATCAAGCCGCACTGGCCCTATATCGCGCCGGAGCCCTATGCCAGCATGTATTCGACCGATGACATGATCCCGGCGATCCGCTCGATACGCGAGCGGCAAAACCCGCATCCGGTGTTCGGCGCCTACATGGACATGCGCTACTCCCGCAACATGGCGCGCGACGACGCCCGCGAGAAGGTGATCCCGACCTATATGGGCCTGATCACCCAGATCGACGACCAGATGGGCGTGCTGATGAAGTTCTTAGGTGATCGCGGCCTGCTGGACACCACGATGATCGTGTTCACCTCCGATCACGGCGACTATCTCGGCGATCACTGGATGGGCGAGAAGGACCTGTTCCACGAACAATCGGCGAAGATCCCGCTGATCATCATCGATCCCTCCAGGGAGGCCGACGCCACGCGCGGCACGCGCAGCGAGGCGCTGGTCGAGGCCATCGATCTCGCGCCGACCTTCGTCGATTATTTTGGCGGCAAGGTGCCGGGCCACATCCTCGAGGGGCGTTCGCTGCTGCCGCTGCTGCGCGGCCCCACGCCGCCGGATTGGCGCAAGGTGGCGTTCTCCGAATACGACTATGCCATGCAGGACGTGCGGCTGAAGCTGAACCAGCCGATCGAGCGCTGCCGCCTGTTCATGGTGTTCGACGGCCGCTGGAAATACATCCACGCCTCCGGCTTCCGCCCGATGCTGTACGACCTCGAAACCGATCCGGAAGAATATTTGGATCGCGGCGACGACCCCGACTGCGCCGACATCATCGCCCGGCTTCAGGCTGAGCTGTTCGACTGGGCACTGCATCCGAACGGCCACATCACCACACCGCGCGAGAAGATCGCGGCCTATGCCGACAATCAGCTCCAGGTGAAGA
>RXJC01000188.1 GCA_003963435.1 Bradyrhizobiaceae bacterium
ATGCCGCGCTCGGCATGCGGCCAGCGCACCAGCGCCTCGAAGCCGGTGATGCGGCCGCTCGAGAGGTCGATCAGCGGCTGGTAATAGGGCCGCAATACGTCGTTCTGGATCGCATCGCGCAGCTCGACCTCGATCTTGCGGCGGCTCTGCGCTCTCGCGTCCAACGCGGCCTCGAAGAAAGCGAAGCCGCCGCGCGCATCCTGCTTGGCGCGCGACAGCGCCATGTCGGCGCTCTTGAGCAGCTTCTCGGACTCCTCGCCGTCGCCCGGCGCCATCGCGATGCCGATGGAGGCGCCGATCACCACGGAATGGCCGTCGAGCAGATAGGGATCGGCGATGGCTTCGAGCAGGCGTTTTGCCAGCATCACCGCATCTTCCGGCCGCGTCAGCCCGCTCTGCACGATAGCGAACTCGTCGGAATTGAGCCGCGCGAGCGCGTCTTCCTCGCGCAAGGTGGAACGCAGCCGCTTGGCGACGCCGCGCAACAGCTTGTCGCCGACCGCGTGGCCCAGCGTGTCGTTGACCGCCTTGAAATTGTCCAGCCCCAGCATCAGCAGCGCGACCTTCTCGGTGCTGCGCCGCGTGTGCAGCAGCATGTCGTCCATCTGCTGGCGCAGCAGGGTGCGGTTGGGCAGGCCGGTGAGGCCGTCGTGCTGGGCCATGAAGGCAAGGCGCGCCTCGGCGCGCTTGCGCTCGGTGATGTCCATCAGCGCGAGCAGCACCGCGGGCCGCTCGGCATAGGTCAGTTCGCGGGAATAGATCGCAAGGTCGATCAGCGCGCCGTCGGCCTTGACGTGCTTCCAGGTGCGCCCCGCGTGCTCCTCGCCGGTCGGGTCGGCGGTCCAGGGCGGCTCGCTGTCGAAGGCCTGCAGGGAGCGGATCTTCAGGCGCTCGAACTCGGCGCGGCTGTAGCCGTAATGGGCGATCGCGGCGTCGTTGACGCCGAGGATGCACTCGTCATCGAGCGCGCAGACGATCATGGGCACCGGATTGCCGTCGAACAGCAGACGGAACGAGGCCTCGCGCTGCTTCAGCTCGGTGATGTCGACGCGGAGGCCGACGACGCCGCCGTCGTCGGTCAGGCGCTCGTCGATCAGGATGACGCGGCCGTCCGACAGCTTCTGCTCGTGGCGCGCGCCGGGCTGGTAGAGCTTTTGCAGCCGCTCGGCGATCCACTCGTCCTCGTGACCGAGTGCTTCCGGATAGTCGCCCCGCGCCACGCCGATGCGCAGCGTGTCTTCGAGCCGCGCGCCTTCCTCGAACAGGTCCGCGGTCTTGCTGTAGATTTCCGCGTATTTCTTGTTCCAGAGGACGTAGCGGCCTTCGGCGTCGAGAAACACGATGCCCTGCGGCAGGATGTCGACGGCCTGGCGCAGGCGCTCATGCGATTTGCGCGCGTCCGCGATCGCAGCTTCCGCCTCGGCGCGGCTGCGCAGGACTTCGTCGCGCTCGGACAGGGCGCGCGTCGTGCGCGCGAAGCGCGGCTTGCGCGGCGATTGGCCGGCCCGGGCGAGCACGCCTTGCTTTCGTTTTCCTGCTTTTCGAGACTTCAAACCCAACTTCACTCGTCCCAGTCGCGCCCGGCGGCGCAAGTCTTGAGGCAAGTGTCTGAAAAAAAAGTAATCTTGGCCGGCCGCGGCCTGCGCGAGGCGGGCCTTGCTGCCTGTTTGCGCGGCGCGAGCGCGGCGGCAGGCGCCTTCAAGCCGAGGCCTGCGCCGCAATCAATGATCGATCTGACGCAAAATTGCGCGCGCGCTTGAATCAGTTCCGGAATCGTGCGCGATTGCATACGAGGAGCGGACATTCCGCACGCCGCGCACGAATTTTGGTCAGTGCAGGATAGGGTTATTGGCCCCTTAAGAAAGGTCGTTTTGAGACACGATTCGGCGAGCTGAGTGGCCGGCCCGAGCCCCATTGTTAACCCGGATGCAGCATTAGGCTATAACGACGCCTGCATGAGTCGCCGCGGCATCACCCTCCTCCTGCTTTGGTTCGCGCTTCCGGTCGCCGGCGGCGCGCTGGCCCAGGACAAGGGCAGCGTCAACCCGAAGCCGCTGCCACCGCTCGCCAACCCGAACGACCCCAATGTCGCCGCGAAGGAGCTGTTCGCGCGAAAATTGCTGCCGTCGAAGGGGCCGGCCCACGTCATCGGCTCCTATACCAGGGGCTGCATCGGCGGCGCGGAGCAGATCCCGGTCAACGGCGACCATTGGCAGGTGATGCGGCTGTCGCGCAATCGCAGCTATGGCCATCCCGACATGATCGCGCTGATCAAGCGGCTTGCGGCCAAGGCGCACAAGGACGCAGGCTGGCCGGGCATCCTGGTCGGCGACATCGCCCAGCCGCGCGGCGGCCCGGCGCTGTCGGGCCATGCCAGCCACCAGATCGGTCTCGATGCCGACATCTGGCTGACACCGATGCCGGACCGGCGCCTCTCGCGCGAGGAGCGCGAGGACATGTCGGCGGTGATGATGGTGCGCCCCGACCGGCTCGACGTCGACCCCAAGGTGTTCACGCCTGGCCATGTGCTGGTGCTGCGCGATGCGGCGCGGGAGCCGGCGGTGCAGCGCATCTTCGTCAACGCCGCGATCAAGAAGGCGCTGTGCCGCGAGGCCAGGGGCGACCGCGCCTGGCTGTCGAAGATCCGCCCCTGGTGGGGCCACGATTATCACTTCCACATCCGCATGCGCTGCCCGGCGGGATCAGGCGAATGCGAGGGCCAGCCGTCACAGTCCGAGGACGAAGGCTGCAAGCCCGCCGACCTCGCCTATTGGTTCTCCGACGCAGTGCTGCACCCCAAGCCGCCGCCGGAGCCGCCGAAGCCGAAACCGCCGATGACGCTGGCGCAGATGCCGGCCGCCTGCAAGGCGGTGCTGCACGCGGCGGATGCGAAGCCGTAAGGCGCCGCCGCCATCCAAGCCCGCCGCTGTCGTCCCGGGATGACGAACTCGTTGGTTGGTTCGCGCGCCCGAGATGCGCTAGCATCGTGCTGCCGCCGTGCCGTAAGCCCGCGGCTTTCCGGGACGCGCATCCCGTTCCTCAACAAGCCTGACCGCAAGCCTCGCGCCGTCCGCCTGGCCAACGATGGAAGTTCTCATGCGCGTTCTCACCCTCATCGCCGCGCTCGCGTTCAGCGCGACCTCGGCTCTTGCCGCTGAAGAGCCCAGCGGCTGCGACAAGTTCAAATGGCCGATCGAGCGGGAGCGCGCCGCGCTCACCGCGCCGGACCTTGCGAAGCTCGCATCGGGCAGCGAGCAGGCGGCCTTGCCGTCCTCGGCCATCTCGCTCGGGCTCGTCGCCCAAAGCGAGGTCAAACTGCCAACGCCGCCGGAGCGCGCGCCAAAGGACGGCACCTTTGCCGGCTTCATACGCATCAAGTCCGCCAAGGCCGGGCTCTACACGATCAGCCTGTCCGTCGGCGGCTGGATCGACGTGGTCCAGGACGGGCACGTCCTCAAGCCCGTGGCCTTCAGCGGTGCGACCGATTGCAGCGGTATCCGAAAGACCGTGAAATACGAGCTGCCGGCGCAGCCCTTCGTCCTGCAGGTCAGCGGCGCCAGGGAGAATTCCGTCGCGATCGCGATCCTCCCCGTTCGATGATGCTGCTTGCCAGGCAAGCAACCACCCTTTGACCTGAGGCCGCAGCCCCTGCTATCCTCCCAATTGCGATATCCCTGCCGGCCGTAAGCCGGAGCCGGGCCTCGTGGAGCAGCGCTTCCACCCGTCGCGACCCACCCCACCAACGCCAGTCCAGCGCGTGCCTTTTGCGTGCGCGGATTCGCACGGAGCGCTCCATGTTACGCATTTCAGGACTTTTCGCCGCTTTCGTGATCCTCGCGGGCGCGAGCCTTTCGCCGGCCGCCGCCGAGGACAAGACCATCACCGTGTTCGCCGCGGCCTCGATGAAGAACGCGCTCGACGAGGTCGACGCGGCCTACACCGCCAAGACCGGCGTCAAGTTCTCGGTCAGCTATGCCGCAAGCTCGGTGCTCGCCAGGCAGATCGAGCAGGGCGCGCCAGCGGACGTGTTCGTCTCGGCCGACACCGACTGGATGGACTACGCGATCGCCAAGAAGACCATCAACGAGGCTTCCAGGGTGAACCTGCTCGGCAACAGCATCGTGCTGATCGCGCCGAAGGATTCCAAGGTCGACAACGTCACCATCGCGCAAGGCTTCGACCTCGCCAAGCTCGCCGGCGACGGCAGGATCGCGACCGGCGACGTCAAGTCGGTGCCGGTGGGCAAATATGCCAAGGCGGCGCTGGAGAAGCTCGGCGCCTGGCAGGCTGCCGAGCCGAAATTCGCCATGGCCGAGAGCGTGCGCGCGGCGCTGACGCTGGTCGCGCGCGGCGAGGCCAATCTCGGCATCGTCTACTCCACCGACGCCAAGGTCGAGCCCGGCGTGAAGATCGTCGGCACCTTCCCGGCCGAGTCGCATCCCGCGATCATCTATCCGGTTGCGGCGACGACGACCGCAAAGGGCGAGACCAGCAGCTATCTCGCCTTCCTGCGCTCTTCGGCCGCCAAGACCATCTTTGAGAAATACGGCTTCAAGTTCCTGGTCAGCCCCACCACGTGACAGCTGCGGCTTGATGTTCGAGATCTCTCCCGCCGAATGGACCGCGATCCTGCTCTCGCTCAGGGTCGCGGTCATCGCCACGCTGGTCGCGACGCCGTTCGGCATCGCGCTGGCGTGGCTGCTGGCGCGGCGTGACTTCTGGGGCAAGTCGGTGCTCGACGCGGTCGTGCACCTGCCGCTGGTGCTGCCGCCGGTCGTCACCGGCTATCTGCTTTTGCTGACGTTCGGCCGCCGCGGCCTGGTCGGCGGCTTCCTCGCGGACCACCTCGGCATCGTGTTCTCGTTCCGCTGGACCGGCGCCGCGCTCGCCTGCGGGGTGATGGCGTTTCCGCTGCTGGTGCGCCCGATGCGGCTGTCGATCGAGGCGATCGACCGCCGGCTCGAGCAGGCCGCCGAGACGCTGGGGGCAGCGCCGTGGAAAGTGTTCTTCACGGTGACGCTGCCATTGGCGCTGCCCGGCGTGCTCGCCGGCATGGTGCTCGGTTTTGCCAAGGCGATCGGCGAGTTCGGCGCCACCATCACCTTCGTCTCCAACATTCCCGGCGAGACCCAGACGATCTCGTCCGCGATCTACTCGCTGATCCAGACGCCGGACGGCGATGCTGCGGCCGGCCGGCTCGTGATCGTCTCGATCGTGCTGGCGCTGGGCGCGCTGATTGCTGCCGAATGGTTCGCCCGCCGCGCCACCGCGCGCCTGCACGGGAA
>RXJC01000630.1 GCA_003963435.1 Bradyrhizobiaceae bacterium
GATGTGGCGGATTACGCTGTCGCTAATCCGCCCTACGTATCTCACGCATCCCGCCCACCGCGCCTCACGCCGCGGTCTTGAGCGATAGCTCCGACAATTCGGTGCGGCATTCGGCGGCGAAGGCTTGCAGCCGCTCGGCGGTCTGGCGGTCGAGGATGGCCTTGGCCAGCCGCTCGGCGCGGGCGATCTGTCGCTTGAGATATTCGATGCGGACCATGGGTCACCTTTCGATTGCGTCCGTCCGGTGCTGGCGACTGTAGACCGGACGCTGGATTGATTATGTGAGGCGGATCACGTTCCGCGCGCCTTATCCGCCGCGGCGAAATGCGCCATCTGGTCGGCGTGGGCCTTGGCGAACGCCGGGCGGCCGGTGGCGCGTGCGACGTAGGCGCGACAGGCGGGGCTGTCCGCCAGGCCGTCGAAACCGTCGACGACGCGCAGCACGTCCGACATCAGGATGTCGGCGACGGAGAAGGAGCCCGCCAGCCATTCGCGGCTGGCAAGCACCGGCTCGAGATGCTTCAGGCGCAGCTTGAGGAAGTCGTCGACGAATTTCCACGCCGCCGTGTCGGTCGGATGTCCCATGAACTTCGACATTCCCCAGGGCAGGCTCGCCATCTCCACCGAATTGAGCGCCGCGAACACCCATTCCGTCGTCCCGGCGCGGCCGCTCGGACCTGCTGGCATCAGCTTCTCGCTGAGCCCGCCGAGATGCAGCAGGATCGCGCCGGTCTCGAAGATCGAGAGGTCGCCGTCGGTCAGCCAGGGCACCTGGCCGAATGGCTGGTGCGCGAGATGCGCAGGGCCGCGATCGTCGAACGGCGCACTGGCGACGCGATAGGGCAAGGCGGCCTCCTCGAGCGCCCAGCGCACGCGAAGATCGCGCACGAAGCCTCGCGGCGCTTCGGGAACCCAATTGAAGGTGGTCAGGGTGAGGTCGGCCATTTGCTGTCTCCGTGTCCTGGTTCGCAGCAAAGGACGCGCGAAGGGCGGCCATTCCGACACCGGGACCAACTCTTTTTGTCGCTGGCGGCCGAAAGCGGTTAGTCTCGGATTCAAACAACAGGAGGAGATCCGATGCCCGCTGCCTTCTTCGTCGTCCGCGCCATCGTCCCCGACGCCGAAAAGCGCGCCGCCTTCGACAGGTGGTATCAGACGGAACATCTGCCCGACGCGGTGAAGGCGTTCGGCGCCAGCAAGGCCTGGCGGTTCTGGAGCCTCGATGATCCCTCGCTGCACCAGGCGATGTATCAGTTCGACGACGAGGCCAAGCTGGCCGCGATGTTGAAAGGCGACGCGCTGCAAAAGCTCGTCGCGGATTTCAACCGCGACTGGCCCGAGGTGAAGCGCTCGCGCGAGACGCTGGTGCTGGCGCAGGAGTTTTCGCGCTAGGAACATCGAAGCTCTGCGCGACGTTGAAGCTGAACATACGATTCAGCTTCGGTTCATGTCGTGGCCGCGACACTTCCTCTGCATCACTTGCACGATGATCCAAGAGGAAGAAGCTATGGAGCGCCGGAACTTTTTGAGACTTGCATTGGGTGTTACGGCGGGCGCCGCCGCCTTTGCCGCGACCGCACAGGCCGCGCCGCTGTCACCTCAGGCGCTCGGTGATCCCGCTCGCACGCCGCAAGAAAATCCCGACGCTCATCCTGCCGTCACCACCGGCGAGGAAGCTGCCAAGCTGACGCCCGAGCAGGTGCATTGGCATGGCCATCACCGCCACTGGGGCTGGCGCCGCCGTCATTGGCGACGGCACTACCGGCGCTGGCACCGCCGCCATTACTGGTAAGCTCGCGGCCGAGCGAACTAGACGGGGATCGTAGCCAGCGGTCCCCGTTTCGATTCCGAGATGCTTCAATGGCGCGGCGTCGTCGGCAGCCGCCAAAACGAAAACGGCCGCGCAGGCTTCCGCCGCGCGGCCATCTTGCGATGCGAAGAGATCAGAACGGACGACAGCGGCCGGCGTACCAGCGGAAGCCGTAGGGGCACACGCGCGCGCGGGGCACGACGACGACCGGCGGGGCGACATACACGGGGGCGGGGCGGACCACGACGGCACCACGCATCGGGCGGCAGCCGCCATAGGGGCCACGATACCAGCCGGGGCCGCAGCCGCCGGCAGCGCTGGCCGCCTCGCTGAAACCGACGACCGCGCTGGCGAGCATGACGGCGGCGAACAGGTATTTCATTTGATCTTCCTTCTCGTCCTGGGGAGCAAGTCTTTGCGAGCTCGGCGCACAATGAATCAAAAGACACGATTCGACATGTTAATTCTTGCAACATATCGGCACAGGGCGATCCAAACCTGCCAATGATGACCTGAATGCGGCATGAACATTCCCTCAGCATGCGGCTTGAGGCGACATACATGGCGCCGGCGGCCGTGAGAACCCCGGCCGCACTATGCCGCGCGGCGCAAGGCACTTGGGAGCGCGGTCAGTCCTTTGGGTTACCGAACAGCGCGGCAAACTGCTTCTCGCCGGTGCGGGTGAAATTCACGACGCGGCTGCCGGGCGTGGCGTCGCGCGCCGCCCATTTCAGCTCGGCGAAACGCTGCATCATTGCGGCTCCCAGCGTGCCAGCGAGGTGATGCCGCCGCTCGCTCCAGTCGAGACAGGCCTTGCACACAGGGCGCCGCGGATGGGTGAGCATGTCGGGCGAGATCTGCAAATGTTTCGCGAGGAAGCGCTCACCGTCGGCGGTCAGCTCGATGTCCTGCTTCTTCTGCCTGACCAGATTCCGCTCGCGCAGGGAATCGAGCATCTGCACGCCGAGGTCGCCGGCGAGATGGTCGTAGCAGATCCGCGCGCGCCGCAACGCCGGATCCTTCGGCCCGGTACGCACCCGCATATGGCCGGTGCGCGCGGCGAGGCCGGCGAGGCCTTCGAGCACGCCGGCGACGTCGTCGTCGGTGAGGCGATAGTAGCGGTGGCGGCCCTGCTTCTCCGGGTCGACCAGCCCGCCGGCCTCGAGCTTGGCCAGATGCGAGCTCGCCGTCTGCGGCGTGATGCCGGCCTCCTGCGCCAGCTCGCTCGCAGTCAGCGCGCGGCCGTTCATCAGCGCCGTGAGCATGTTGGCGCGGGCGGGGTCGCCGACCAGCGAGGCGACCATGGCGATGTCGGGTCCTGATTTCATGCTTCGATGCTAGCCGAAGCATTGTAGTGGGGCAAGGGCGTAGCGTGTCTCTGCAAACACGTCATTGCGAGGAGCGAAGCCGTAGGGTGGGCAAAGGAGCGCAGCGACGTGCCCACCATTCGTCGTTGCTGAAACACGACGTGGGCACGCTTCGCTTTGCCCACCCTACGAGACTTCGCGGCTCGCGATCACGGAGAAAACAAGGAGCCCGTCATGTCAGTCACCGTCTTCATCCGCTATCAGCTCGACTCCTTCAAGCGCGCGCAATTCGAGGACTATGCGAAGCGCTGGCTCACCATCATCCCGAAATGCGGTGGCGAGCTGATCGGCTATTTCATGCCGCACGAGGGCACCAACAACATCGCCTTTGGGCTGATCACGTTCGAGAGTCTCGCCGCCTATGAAGCCTACCGCGCCCGGCTGCGGCAGGATGCCGAAGGCATGGCCAATTTCCATTTCGCGGAGGAACACAAATTCATCCTCGCCGAAGAACGCACCTTTCTGCGTCAGGTGGTATTGTAGGCCACGCCAGCATGATCCGGTAAGTGCATCGCGTTTTCCGATAAGATCATGCTCGCATAACAGCTCACATAAGAGGAGACGCCCATGATCGCCGTGATCTTCGAGGTCTGGCCGAAGCCGGAACACCGCCAGGATTATTTCGACCTCGCCGCCGACCTGAAGCCGCTGCTGCAAACCATCGACGGCTTCATCTCGGTCGAGCGCTTCGAGAGCCTGACCGAGAAGGGCAAGATCCTGTCGGTGTCGTTCTGGCGGGACGAGGCGGCGGTTGCTGCCTGGCGCAACACGATGGAGCACCGCCGCACCCAGGCCAAGGGCAGGGCGCAGATCTTTGCCGATTATCACCTGCGCATCGCCAGCGTCATCCGTGACTACGGCATGAGCGATCGCGCGCAGGCGCCGAAGGATAGCCGTGCGATGCACGACGCGCACTAGCAGGACCGAGAGAGCACGCCTATGTCTGCGCGGCGAACACCGGGAGAGAAACATGCACGTGACAACTGCTGACAAGCGCGCGACCTTCAAGAAGATGCACGAGAGCGGATGCTTCATCCTGCCCAATCCGGTCGATGTCGGCAGCGCCAAGGCGCTGCAGCATCTCGGTTTCAAGGCGATCGCCTCCTCGAGCGCGGGCTTTGCCTGGACCATCGGCAAGGCCGACAACCGCGTCACCGTCGAGGACGTCTGTCAGCATCTGGCAGCATTGAGCTCGGCCGTCGACATCCCCGTCAACGCCGATTTCGAGGGCGGCTTTGCGGTCGAGCCGGACAGGGTCGCCGACAATGTCGAGCGCTGCGTGCGCACCGGCGTGGCCGGCCTGTCGATCGAGGATTCCACAGGCGACAAGGACAAGCCGATCTACGAGCGTGGGCTGGCGGTCGAGCGCATCAGGGCCTCGCGCAAGGCGATCGGCGACAGCGGTACGTTGCTGGTCGGCCGCTGCGAAGCCTATTTGTGGGGCGTGACCGATCTCAAGCTGGTCATCGACCGGCTCACCGCCTATGCCGACGCCGGCGCCGACTGCCTCTATGCGCCGGGCCTGAAGACCCGCGAGGACATCGCTGCCGTGGTGAAGGCGGTCGCACCAAAGCCGTTCAACCTCTTGATCGGTGGCTCCGGCCTGTCACTGCAGGAGGCCCAAGACCTCGGCGTGCGCCGGATCAGCGTCGGTGGCTCGCTCGCCCGCGTCGCCTGGGGCGGCTTCATGCGCGCGGCCAAGGAGATGGCGGAGAAGGGCACGTTTACCGAGCTCGGCAGCGGTTATCCCGGCGGCGAGCTCAACAAGATGTTCAGCTGACAAACAAAAGCGGCGGGACTTGCGTCCCGCCGCATTCTTGTCTCGTCGAAAATTATTACTTCGCGCCGTCGGAGGGCTTCTGCGTGTCCGGGGCCGGCTTGCTCGGCGCCGCACCCGTGGTCACGCCCGGCTCGGTGTTGTTGCGCGGGGTCACGTCGCGCATGCCGGGAGGGGCCGCCGGATTGGACGACGGCGCCTGCTGAGCGGTTTGCGTCGCCGGGGTGGTGCTGGCCTGGTTGGTCGTGGTGGTGTTGTTCAGGCCGTAGAACACGGCGCCCAGTACCAGGGCGATCGCAACGGCGAACAACGCAACCTTGCCGCTGGAGGCGGGGCCTTCGCCGAGCTCGGGGTCGGCTTGAAGATCGGTATCCCGTCGCGCCGCGCTAGGATACTCATCGCCGGCGAGGTTCGGGCGGTACGGATCGTTGGGAAAACGGTCGTCAGCCATCGATTGGGTCTCCTCGGTTAAGACGCCGGGACAACCCTCAGATGTGAGATTCCGTTCCGCGCTGCTTATCCTTTCGTCGCATGTTGCTCCGCCCCAGGGAATCGGGAACCTGTTCACGTCGGAGAACCCGCGAGTTCCATGGCCCGAGAAGGGAACAAGCTGATGTGGAGCCTGCCGCCGACCGATAGCGTGCTGCATTTCCTCTCCCTGGTCGCGATCGCCGCGCAGGGCATGACGGCTGCGCTCGCTGCCGGGCGCCGCAGCATGGACTGGCTTGGGGTCTGCTTCCTCGGCTGCATCACCGCGCTCGGCGGCGGCACGCTGCGCGATCTCTTCCTTGGACATCATCCGCTGGCCTGGGTGCAAAACCCGACCTATCTCGCGCTCGCCGGCGGTGCCGCTTTCCTCACCATCCTGTTCGCGCGTCTGGTGCACCGGCTCAAGGTCGCCTTCATCGTGCTTGACGCCATCGGCCTCGTCGTCTTCACCATGACCGGCTGCGATATTGCCTGGCAGATGGACGCCTCGCTGCCGATCGTCATCGTGTCGGGCATGGTGACCGGCTGCGCCGGCGGCGTCTTGCGCGACGTGCTCTGCAACGACGTGCCGCTGCTGTTTCGCTCCGAGCTCTATGCCAGCGTCTCGGTGGTGACGGGCCTGTTCTACGCGACCGCGTTCGGCCTCAAGCTCAACGCCGAGCTCTGGACCCTCCTGACCTTCACGCTCGGCATCAGCTTCCGTCTGCTCGCTGTGCGCTACAAATGGGAGATGCCGAAATTCGTGTTCACGGGGGAGGAGGAGAGGTGAGCGCTGCGCGCGCGAATGGCGAATAGCGAATAGTGAATAGATCTGACCATTCGCTATTCACTACTCCCCATTCGCCCCTCCTTCCGCGCCTTCGCCACCTGTGCCGGCGTCACCAGCGGTCCCGCATTGCCCCAGGAGTTGCGGATGTAGTTCGTCACCGCCGCGATCTCCTCGTTGGACAGCTGCTTGGCGTAAGCAGGCATCTCGCCGGTGTTGGGCGCACGCGCCGTGGTGACGGTGTGGGCGCCGTCGATGATGATGCGCAAGGTCGAGGACGGATTGATCGATTGCAGCAGCGCGTTGCCCGGCAGCGGCGGATAGATCAGCGGCGCGCCCGAGCCGTCGGCCTCATGGCAGGCGATGCAAAGCTTTGCGTAGACCGCCTGGCCGGCCTTCATCTCGACATCGTCTGGCGGCGTCACGATGGTCTCGCGCCGCGCCGGTGGCAGGCTCTTCAGGTAGACCGCGATGGCGCGCACATCGGCATCGCTCATCTTCGAGGTCGAGTTGACGATCACGTCCGCCATCGGCCCGCCGGCATGGCTCCTGGCGTTGCGGCCGCTCTGCAGATATTCGGCGATGTCAGGCGCAGTCCACGACTGCAGCCCCGTGCGCGCGGCGCCGTCGAGCCTCGGTGCGTACCAGCCGGCCACCGCGTTGCCCGCGAGCGCCTGCGCCTCCTTGTCCGCGCCGAAATAGTTCTTCGGCGTGTGGCAGGCGCCGCAATGGCCGAGCCCGGTGACGAGATAGCCGCCTCTGTTCCAGGCCGCGCTCTTGCTCTGGTCCGGGTCGAACAGGCCGGGCTTGAAGTACATCGCGTTCCAGATCCGCATCAGGCCGCGATAGCCGAACGGCCAGCGCAGCTCCGGCGGCTTGTTGCGGTTCGCGACCGGCGCCAGCGTGCCGAGATAGGCGCGGATCGCCAGCGTGTCGTCCTTGGTCATCTTCGTGAAGTAGGGATAGGGGAAGGCCGGATAGTAGTTCGAGCCGTCAGGCGCGATGCCAGTGCGCACCGCGCGCACGAAGTCGGCATCGGTCCAGGCGCCGATCCCGGTGTCGCGATCCGGGGTCAGGTTCGGCGCATAGATCGCGCCGAAGGGGGTATCGATGCGCTTGCCGCCCGCGAACGGTCTTGCGGGATCGGCCGTGTGGCAGCCGGCGCAACCGCCGGCCTCGACCAGCGTCTTGCCATAGGCGATCAGCTCCGGCGACGGTTCGGCGGCGCGGCTCGCAACCGCACTGCACAACGCCAAGCCCGCA
>RXJC01000256.1 GCA_003963435.1 Bradyrhizobiaceae bacterium
CGACGTCGGCGCCATGCTGACGGACTGAGCCGCCGCAGGGTCGGGTTCACGCGCTGCAATCGTAGCGGCCGCCGGCGGCCTCGCGCCTGATGTTTCGGTTGAAGAACTGGCCCATGGACGGCGCGCCCAGGAGGCTTTCGACCGTCTCGGCCGGCACGCCGCAATAGCGCGCATAGAAGCCGCCCGTCGCGACGACGAGATCGTGCTGGGCGCGGTCGTAGCAGACGCGCTGAAGCACCGTGCTGCGATTGATGTCGCGGCATTCGAACGTCGCGAGGTCGACGAGGCGGCGATCACCGGTCTCGACCGTCTCGGACACGATCGGCGCGGCGACGAGCTGTGCAAACAGAAGTGCCAAGGCCCTGACCACGGGTGTTGAAGCTCCATATGAACGTATCGGCGGACTGGGAAGGCCGCCTCATCCGATACTTGAAACACGGCGAGATGATACGTCACTGGACAGATCGGGCATAGACGCGCTAACCACCGGAAAACCAAGCGACTTCAACACCTAATCAAAGCTTCCTAACGAGTAAGATTGCTTGATGAGCAAGATTGATCCCACCGCACGGATCGCGGATGGCGCCGTGATCGGCGAGGGCACCGAGATCGGGCCCTATTGCATCATCGGCCCGAACGTCGTGATCGGGGCGAACTGCAAGCTGATCGGGCATGTGCACATCACCGCGCAGACGACGATCGGCGACGATTGCACGATCTATCCTTTTGCCTCGCTCGGCACGCCGCCGCAGTCGCTCAGCTACCGGGGCGAGCTGACGAAGCTTACGATCGGATCGGGCTGCACTATCCGGGAATCCGTGACCATGAACGCCGGCACCGTCGCCGGCGGCGGCATCACCACGGTCGGCGATCGCGGCTACTTCATGAATTGCAGCCATGTCGGCCATGACTGTCATGTCGGAAATGATGTGATCTTCGCGACCTCGGCGACGCTCGGCGGTCATTGCGAGATCGGCGACTTCGTCTTCATCGGCGGGCTGTCCGCGGTGCACCAGTTCACCCGCATCGGCCCGCAGGTCATGGTCGGCGGCGTGTGCGGCGTCCGCGACGACATCATCCCGTTCGGCCTGGTCAACGGCCAGTACGCGGTGCTGGAAGGCCTCAACCTGATCGGCATGAAGCGGCGCAAGTTCACCAAGCAGCGGCTGGCGACGGTGCGTGCGTTCTACCAGAAGCTCTTCCATGGCCCCGGCACCTTCGCCGAGCGGCTCGAGGCCTCCAGGCCGCTCGCGGGCGAAGATCCGGCAATCGCCGAGATCCTCGACTTCATCGGCAAGGGCAAACGCCCGCTCTGCCTTCCCGCCATCACGAAGTGATTTCGGACATGGCCGCGGGCACGACATCGGCGGCTGCGGAGATCTCATCGCCGGTCGGCATTGTCGCCGGTGGCGGCGCGATGCCGTTCGCGGTCGCCGACTCGCTCGCCGCCCGCGGCATCACCCCGGTGCTGTTTCCGCTGCGCGGGGCCTGCGACCCGGCGCGGGTGGAGAAGTTCCGTCACCGCTGGATCTCGGTCGGCCAGCTCGGCCGTGCGATGCGGCTGTTTCGCGAGGAAGGGTGCCGCGATCTGATCTTCATCGGCACGCTGGTGCGGCCCTCGCTCGCGGAGATCCGGTTTGACGTCAAGACGCTGCGGCTGCTCGGCAACGTCATCCGCGCCTTTCGCGGCGGCGACGACCATCTCTTGTCCGGCGTCGGCCGTATCCTCGAGCAGGACGGCTTTCGCATGGTCGGCATCAAGGACGTCGCGCCGGACTTGCTGATGCCCGAGGGCTGTATCAGCCGGGCCTGGCCCAGCGACAACAGCAAGACCGACATCGAACGGGGCCGTGCCGTGCTGACCGCACTCGGCCCGTTCGACATCGGCCAGGCTGCGGTGGTGATCGACGGCCATGTGGTGGCGGTCGAGGACATCGAGGGCACCGACGCGCTACTGGCGCGTGTTGCGCGGCTGCGCGAGGAGGGACGCATTCGCGCGGCTACGGGCCGCGGCGTGCTGGTGAAGGTGCCGAAGAGCGGCCAGGACCTGCGCTTCGACCTGCCGACGATCGGCCCGCGCACTCTCGAAGGTGTTGCTGCTGCCGGCCTTGCCGGCATCGCCGTCATCGCCGGCAACACCATCGCCGCCGAGCCGCAGGCGATGATCGCGCTCGCCGACGCCAAATATCTCTTCGTCATCGGTCTGCCGGCGTGATGCAGCCGCGCGATCCCAAGCGCAAGATCTTCCTGATCGCCACCGAGGAATCCGGCGACCGGCTCGGTAGCGCCTTGATGAAGGTGCTGCGCCAGCGGCTCGGCGACGGCGTCGAATTCACAGGCGTCGGCGGCCGCACCATGGCGCGCGAGGGGCTGGAATCGCTGTTTCCGATCGAGGAGCTGTCGATCGTCGGCTTCGCCGCGGTGCTGCAGCAATTGCCGAAGATTTTGCGATTGATCCGCCAGACGGTGGACGTCGTGCTGGAGGCCACGCCAGACGCGCTCGTCATCATCGACAGCCCGGATTTCACCCACCGCGTCGCCCGCCGCGTACGCGCGAAGAATGCGGCGATTCCAGTGGTCGATTATGTCTCGCCGCAGCTCTGGGCGTGGCGGCCAGGACGGGCGCGAACCATGCTCGGCTATGTCGATCATGTGCTCGGCCTGTTGCCGTTCGAGCCCGAGGAATACCGCAAGCTCGGCGGGCCGCCTTGCAGCTATGTCGGCCATCCCTTGGTCGAGCAATTGTCCTCGCTGCGGCCGAACGCCGAGGAGCAGGCGCGCCGTAACGCCGAGCCGCCGGTGCTGCTGGTGCTGCCCGGCAGCCGCAGCAGCGAGGTCAGGCACCATCTCGACGTGTTCGGTGCGACGCTCGGACGCCTGCAGGCGGAAGGACGCGCCTTCGAGCTGATGCTGCCGACCATGCCGCACCTTGAAGCCACCATCCGCGAGGGCATCGCGAACTGGGCGGTCAAGCCGCAGATCGTGATCGGCGAGAACGAGAAGCGCGCCGCCTTCCGCATCGCGCATGCCGCGCTGGCCAAATCCGGCACGGTGACGCTGGAGCTCGCGCTGTCGGGCATTCCGATGGTGACGGCCTATCGCGTCGGCGCGATCGAGGCCTTCATCCTGCGCCGCGCCATCCGCGTCTCCTCGGTGATCCTCGCCAATCTCGTGATGGGTGAGGACGTCATTCCGGAGTATCTTCAGGAGGAGTGCACGCCGGAGAAGCTGGCGCCGGCGCTTCATGACGTGCTGACGGATTCCCCGCTGCGGCGACAGCAGGTCGAGGCCTTTGCCCGGCTCGATCAGATCATGTCGACCGGCAACAAGTCACCGAGCGTGCTGGCCGCCGACATCGTGCTGGCGACGATGCGGAAGGGGAGAGGACCGAACTAGACAATATCAAATACTCGCGTGATGGATGTTAGCTCCACTTCCGCGAAGCGTGGGCACGCTTCGCTTTGCCCACCCGACAGCACCGCCACAAACAAAAACGGCGCCATCCTGCGATGGCGCCGTTGTGAAAGCCGTGACGGCCGCAATTACCGCTTGTCGATCGGCACGTAATCGCGCTTGGTGACGCCGGTGTAGAGCTGGCGCGGGCGGCCGATCTTCTGCTGGGGATCCTCGATCATCTCGCTCCACTGGCTGATCCAGCCGACGGTGCGGGCGACCGCGAACAGCACTGTGAACATCGAGACCGGGAAGCCCATCGCCTTCAGCGTGATGCCCGAATAGAAGTCGACGTTCGGGTAGAGCTTGCGGTCGATGAAGTACTGGTCGCTGAGCGCGATCTTCTCCAGCTCAAGGGCCACCTTCAGCATCGGATCGTCGCCATGGCCCATCTCCTTGAGCACGGCGTGACACATCTTCTGCATGATCTTGGCGCGCGGATCGTAGTTCTTGTAGACGCGGTGGCCGAAGCCCATCAGGCGGACTTCGGAGTTCTTGTCCTTCACCTTGGCGATGAACTCGGGGATCTTGTCGACCGTGCCGATCTGATAGAGCATGTTCAGCGCGGCTTCGTTGGCGCCGCCATGCGCCGGACCCCAGAGGCAGGCGATGCCGGCGGCGATGCAGGCGAACGGGTTGGCGCCCGAGGAGCCGGCGATGCGCACGGTCGAGGTCGAGGCGTTCTGCTCGTGATCGGCGTGCAGGATGAAGATCTTCTCCAGCGCGTCGGCGAGCACCGGGCTGACCTTGTAGTCCTCGCAAGGCACCGCGAAGCACATGTTCAGGAAGTTCTCGGCAAAGCCGAGCGAGTTCTTCGGATACACGAAAGGCTGGCCGACGGTGTACTTGTAGGCCATCGCCGCCAAGGTCGGGATCTTCGCAATCATGCGCATGGAAGCGATCATGCGCTGCTTCGGATCGTTGATGTCGGTGCTATCGTGATAGAACGCGGCGAGCGCGCCGACGGCTGCAACCATGATCGCCATCGGATGGGCGTCGCGGCGGAAGCCCTGGAAGAAGCGGGCCATCTGCTCGTGCACCATCGTGTGATGGGTCACGCGGTGGTCGAAATCCTTCTTCTGCGTGGCGGTCGGCAGGTTCCCGTAGAGCAGGAGATAGCAGGTCTCCAGGAAGTCGCCGTGCTCGGCGAGCTGCTCGATCGGGTAGCCGCGGTATTCCAGCACGCCCGCGTCGCCGTCGATATAGGTGATCTTGGACTGGCAGCTTGCGGTCGAGGTGAAGCCCGGATCGTAGGTGAAGAGGCCCGACTGGCCGTAGAGCTTGCCGATATCGATGACATCAGGTCCGACGCTGCCGCTGAGAATCGGAAGATCGTAGTTCTTGTTTCCGACCGTCAGCGTGGCGGTCTTGTTGTTTGGTTTTGCGTCCATCGTAGGTCCCCGATGTGTGGTGAAACGGGCCGGTGCCGGAAGCCCCTGAGAAGATCATTCGGGGCAGGCCGGAAGTTCCAGAATGTACGGGGAGATGGGTATATTATTGCTGTGTGCGCTGCAAGATCGCCGCATGCATGATCGACTTACGTCGTAGACTGGTCGTTAAGCCGGCCGAGGCTCTCCTGGCGTCCCAGGACGTCCAAAACCTCAAATATACCAGGCGACGTGGTCCGTCCGGTCAGCGCGGCTCGCAACGGCTGGGCGACCGCGCCGAGCTTGAGACTATTTTCCTCGGCAAAAGCGCGCAGCGCGGCTTCGGTGGTGGCGCCGCTCCAGGTCTCGACTTTCTCCAGCGCGGAATGAAGCTGGCCGATCAGCTTGCGGTTTTCCGGCGTCAGCAGCGCCTGCGCCTTGGGATCGAGCTCCAGGGGACGGTCGGCGAAGATGAAATAGGCGCTGTCGATCAGCTCGATCAGCGTCTTGGCGCGCTCCTTCAGGGCCGGCATGGCTTTGAGAAGCTGCGCGCGCGTGGTGTCGTTTAACTTGGCCTTAAGCTCGTTGCGGCTCGGCACGAGATGGTCGAGCACGTCCTCGAACATCTTCACGAGCGATTGATCGTCGGCGTGGCGAATGTAGTGGCCGTTGAGGCTCTCCAGCTTGGCGAAATCGAAGCGCGCGGCGGCGCGGCCGATGCTGGCGAGGTCGAACGCTGCGATCATCTCCTCGGTCGAGAAGATCTCCTGGTCGCCATGGCTCCAGCCGAGCCGGACGAGATAGTTGCGCAGCGCCGCCGGGAGGTATCCCATGGCGCGGTAGGCATCGACGCCGAGCGCGCCGTGACGCTTCGACAGCTTCGAACCATCAGGGCCGTGGATCAGCGGGATGTGGGACATGCTCGGCAGCGCCCAGCCCATCGCATCGTAGATCTGCTTCTGGCGGGCGGCGTTGATCAGATGGTCGTCGCCGCGGATCACGTGGGTGACGCCCATGTCGTGGTCGTCGACCACCACAGCGAGCATGTACGTCGGATTGCCATCGCCGCGCAGCAGGACGAGGTCGTCGAGGTTCTCGTTCTGCCAGACCACGCGGCCCTGGACCTGGTCCTCGATCACGGTCTCGCCGGTCTGCGGCGCGCGCAGGCGAATGGTGGGCTTGACGTCGCTTGGCGCCGTCGCCGGATCGCGGTCGCGCCACATGCCGTCATAGAGGCGGGTGCGCCCCTCGGCTCGCGCCTTCTCGCGCATGGCGGCGAGCTCCTCGGCGGTGGCGTAGCAGCGATAGGCCTTGCCGTCGGCGAGCAGCTGCTCGGCGACCTCGCGGTGGCGGGCGGCGCGGGCGAACTGGTAGATGACCTCGCCGTCCCAGCCGAGCTCGAGCCATTTGAGACCATCCAGGATGGCGCCGATCGCTGCCTCGGTGGAGCGTTCCCGGTCGGTGTCCTCGATCCGCAGCAGCATCTTGCCGCCGTGCTTCTTCGCATAGAGCCAGTTGAACAGTGCCGTGCGGGCGCCCCCGATATGGAGGAAGCCGGTCGGCGAGGGGGCAAAGCGGGTGACGACGGGGGAGGTCATTCTTGGCAGGGCCTATGCATTGGAGGCGGTGGTATATAACAGGACCGCAGCATAACTAAAGCCCGGTAGCGGACCGCCAGACTCGCTTAAGCCCGTGCTTAAGCTCTTGCTTAAGCTCTTGGCTCAGCCGAGCGAATTTGGCAGAAGGACCGCTGATTTCCCGACAGGATTTTCGTAATGACAGAACCGGTGGCAGCTGAGGTTGGTCGCGATTTCATTCGTGACATCATCCAGGCCGACCTCGACCAGGGCAAGTATAGGGAGATCGTGACCCGGTTCCCGCCGGAGCCGAACGGCTACCTGCATATCGGCCATGCCAAGTCGATCGCCCTCAATTTCGGCATCGCCCAGGAGTTTCCGGGCCGCTGCCATCTGCGTTTCGACGACACCAATCCGGTCAAGGAAGAGCAGGAATATATCGATTCCATCCAGGCCGACGTGCGCTGGCTCGGCTTCGACTGGGGCAAGAACCTGTTCTTCGCCTCCGATTATTTCGACCAGCTCTACGAATGGGCGGAGAAGCTGATCCGGGACGGGCTCGCCTATGTCGACGACCAGACCCAGGAGGAGATCCGCACCTCGCGCGGCACGCTGACCGAGCCCGGCAAGAACTCGCCGTTCCGCGACCGCAGCGTGGAGGAAAACCTCGACCTGTTCCGCCGCATGAAGGCCGGCGAATTCCCCAACGGCGCGCGCGTGCTGCGGGCCAAGATCGACATGGCCGCCGGCAACATCAACCTGCGCGACCCCGTGCTGTACCGCATCCTGCATGCGCACCATCCGCGCACCGGCACCAAGTGGCACATCTATCCGAGCTACGATTACGCGCACGGCCAGTCGGACGCGATCGAAGGCATCACGCACTCGATCTGCACGCTGGAGTTCGAGGATCACCGGCCGCTCTACGACTGGTTCATCGAGAAGCTGCCGGTGCCGTCACAGCCGCATCAGTATGAGTTCGCGCGGCTCAACCTGACCTACACGCTTTTGTCCAAGCGCGTGCTGACCCAGCTCGTCCGCGACGGCCATGTCGCGGGTTGGGACGATCCGCGCATGCCGACCATGGCGGGCATGCGCCGCCGCGGCGTGCCGCCGGCGGCCTTGCGCGAATTCGTCAAGCGCATCGGCGTCGCCAAGGCCAACAGCGTGGTCGATGTCGGCATGCTGGAGTTCTGCATCCGCGAGGAGCTGAACCGCACGGCGCAGCGCCGCATGGCGGTGTTGAGGCCGCTCAAGGTCGTGATCGAGAACTATCCGGAAGGGCAGACCGAGGAGCTCGAGGCGATCAACCACCCGGATGATCCCTCGGCCGGCACGCGGAAAATCACGTTCGGCCGCGAGCTCTATATCGAGCAGGACGACTTCATGGAGAACCCGCCGAAGAAGTTCTTCCGCCTGTCGCCGGGCAACGAAGTGCGGCTGCGCTACGCCTATTTCGTCAAGTGCACCGGCGTGATCAAGAACGACAAGGGCGAGGTGGTGGAGCTGCGCTGCACCTACGACCCCGCGACCAAGGGCGGCAACGCGCCCGACGGCCGCAAGGTCAAGGCGACCATGCACTGGCTGCCGGCGGCGACGTCCAAGCCCGCCGAAATCCGCATCTACAACCAGCTGTTCGCCAATCCGAGCCCGGACGCCCAAAACTTCGCGGCCGATCTCAATCCGAATTCGCTGGAGATCCTGTCCGATGCGCGGGTTGAGGCCGCAGTGGCCGAGAGCAACGCGACCGAGCCGATGCAGTTCGAGCGCCAGGGCTATTTCGTGCGCGACAAGGACTCGACGCCGGGCAAGCCGGTGTTCTCGCGCACCATCGGACTGCGCGACACCTTCGCGAAGGAAGTGGCGAAGGGCTGAGGCAAAGGACTGAACACGACAATGAGCAGTGAAGCCGACGCCATCGTTTCCGCCCTCATCGCGAAATGGTGCGCCGGCTTCGCGACGCTCGACGCGATCGCGCTGTCGTCGCTGTATTCGAAGAACGCGTTCTTCTTCGGCTCCAACCCGAAACTCTATCGGGGCAGGGACGGCGTCGCCGACTATTTTGATGGCCTGCCGCGCTGGCGCAAGCCGAGCGCGGTGTTCTCCGACGTCAGCGCAGCGCGGGCCGGCCCCGATCTGATCAACATGGCCGCGACCATCTCGTTCGATCTCGCCGGCGAGCGGGACGATCTCGTCGTCAAGATGAGCTGGGTCATCGTCCGCGAGGAAGGCGACTGGAAGATCGTCAATCACCACGCCTCGGCGCAGGCGCCGCTGATCTGAGCAAAGTCGCACACGGCATCGTCATTCCCTCGAGAGAACGAACCTCGTTGCCGCGCGTTGGAGTGGGTTCCAACAAGGATCCCACCATGCAGAATATCGCAGAGCATATGGAAGTCATCGGCGCCGATGGCGTCCATGTCGGCACCGTCGACAAGGTCGAAGGCAACCGCATCAAGCTGACCAAGAAGGACAGCGGTGAGGGCAGTCACAAGGGCCATCATCATTTCATCGACAAGGGCCTCGTTGCCGGCGTCGAGGGCAACAAGGTCCGGCTGTCAGCCAAGGCGGATGTTGCCGTGACGATGGAAGAGGAAAAGTAGGGCGTCGCCGAGCCTGTTCCCGATCCGTACCCTATTCGGCCCGCTGCACGTTCCGGTAGCCTCCGCACCCGTCGCGTCGCGTTAGGTGCAGGGATATGGCGGAGCCGGGCCGGCCAGGACGGTCCCAGGGAGTTGCCGGGACATGGCCGGTGGGCCGCGCCACGCCCGCCGGCGGCCTTGCGCCGGTGGGCTTTGGTGTCTGGCCCGCGCTCGTCGAAACGCTGTACGAATGGGCCCGCGCCGAGGCCGGCCCGGGGCGGCTGCTGCCGTGGGTGCCGGTCGCCTTTGGCGGCGGCATCGCGCTCTATTTTGCTGCCGATCATGAACCGGTGCTGTGGGTCGTCGCGGCGACCGCAATCGCGCTGCTGTTCGGCGCGATCCTGTTGCGGCGGAGCCGGCTGTTCGCGCCCGCGCTCATGATCGCGGCGGTCGCGGCTGGCTTTGCCGTGGCAACCTGGAAGACCGCGCGCATCGCTCACACCGTGCTGGCAAAGCCGCTCTATTCGGTGTCGCTGTCGGGCTTCGTCGAGACGCGCGACATCCGCGAGCGCACCGATCGCTTCGTGCTGTGCCTCACCGCCATGGAGGCGCAGCGCAGCGACGTCAGGCTGGAGCGCGTGCGCCTCTCGGTGCGCAAGGGCACTGCGCCCGAGGTCGGAAGCTTCGTGCAACTGAAGGCGCGGCTGATGCCGCCGCTCTCGCCGCTGCGCCCGGGCAGCTACGATTTTTCGCGCGATATGTTCTTCCAGGGCATCGGCGCCTCCGGCTTCGTGATGGGCGCGATCACGGCGTCGGTGCCGCCGGACGCCGGTGGCCTGCGGCTGCGCTATGCCGCCTTCATGCAAGGCCTGCGCGATGCGATCGACGCCCGCATCCGCTCAACGCTCGAAGGCGACAACCGCGCGATCGCGACCGCACTGCTCACCGGGCGGCGCGATGCGATCTCCACGCCGGTCAACGACGCGATGTTCATCTCGGGGCTCGGACACGTGCTCTCGATCTCCGGCTACCACATGGCGGTGGTCGCGGGCGTCGTGTTCTTCGCGGTACGCGCACTGCTGGCGCTGATCCCGGGCCTGGCGGTCGGCTTCGCCATCAAGAAATGGTCGGCGGCCGCCGCATTGGTGGCGGCCGCGTTCTACCTGTTGCTCTCGGGCGCGGAGGTCGCAACGCAGCGATCGTTCTTCATGACGGCCGTGGTGCTGATCGCGGTGATGGTCGACCGCCGCGCCATCACCTTCCGCACGCTGGCCGTGGCGGCCCTGATCGTGCTCGCGGTTGCGCCGGAGGCGCTTGTGCATCCGAGCTTCCAGATGTCGTTTGCGGCAACGCTCGGGCTGGTGGCGCTGGTGCAGATCGGCATGCCGAACCTGCTGGCCTCGCCCGATCATTCGGCGACGGCGCGCGTCGCATTGTGGGGTGGCCGCGAGATCGCGATGCTGTTCCTGGCCTCGCTGATCGCGGGGCTGGCGACCACACCCTATGCCGCCTTCCACTTCCATCGTGTCACGCCCTATGGCGTTCTCGCCAATCTCGGCGCGATGCCGGTGGTCTCGGCGCTGGTGATGCCGGCGGGGCTGCTCGGATTGCTCGCAGCTCCCTTCGGGCTCGACGGCGTGTTCTGGTGGCTGATGGGGATCGGCATCGACTGGATGGTCGCGGTCTCGCGCTGGGTGGCGGCATTGCCGGGCGCGGTCGGTCGTATCGCGGCGTTCGGCATCGCTCCGCTGATCGCGGCGAGCCTCGGCATCATCGTGATGGGCCTGTTGCGCACGCCCTTGCGCTGGGGCGGCGCCATGGTGCTGCTGGCGTCCATCGCCTGGGGACTGTCGGTGCGGCAGCCCGATATCCTGATTGCCGGGGATGGCAGCAGCGTTGCGGTGCGCGGCGGGGACGGGCGCTTGCACCTGATCAGGACGGGCAAGGACAATTTCCTGCTGAAAGAATGGTTGGCGGCCGACGCGGATCTGCGCGATGCCGGCAGCGCCTCACTGGCCGACGGCGTGTCCTGCGACGAGGTCGGCTGCGTGACTCCGCTCGCCGACGGACGGCTGGTCGCGCTGGCCTCGCGCATCGACGCGCTGGAGGATGATTGCAGTCGGGCCGCGCTGGTGGTGACGTCGCGGCCCGCGCCGCCCGATTGTGCGGCGATGGTGGTGGACCGGCCGCGGCTCGTTCGCCAGGGCGCACTGGCTCTGACCCGGCGCGGCGACGGTTTTTCGGTTCAGGCGGTGAGGGCGAGAGGCACGAACCGTCCCTGGTCGCCGGCGGCCGCCGGCGAGGGAGATTTCGAAGCAGCCCTCATGCCGAGGGCGGCAGCTCCGCGCGCTAAGGATGCGACCCCGTCGGAGGCCGATCTTGGGGCGGACGACTGAAAGTCCCGTCAGCCGATCGGCAGGCGCGTGACCGGCGAGCGGCTGTCGGCGATGATCTCGGGCTTGTGCTCGCGCTCGCCGAACGGCTGCGTCACCGGCAGCTGCAGCACGGTTGCGCGCTGGCCTTCGACCAACTGCGTCACCAGCACGTATTTGCCGTCAGGGAATTCGATCGCGTCATGATGGCGATCGGGAATGTGCGGATCGATCTTGCCGAACTTGCCGACGCGCGAATTGACGGTGCGCGTCCAGATCCAGCGGTTGTCGTAACGGACGTTGTCGACGAAGGCGAGCTCCGTTCCCGGAAGCAGGCAGACGGCCACGGTCGGATCGGCCGCGGAAGCAAAGCCGCGCGTCGAGGTGCCGCGGAACGTTGTCGACACGATCGTCTCGCCGACCTCGGCGGGGCGCGATGCGACGGCATGCAGGCTGTAGTCACACATCGGGTGCTCCTCATGCGAAGATAGCAACCCGCGCCTCTTTCCGAGGCGCAAGCCTCTATCAGAGTGGAAGCACGTAACGCTCTGCTTGGTTGTGGGCGAATCTGCGGCTGGCGTCCGCGGGATGCGATCACATTAACTTTTTCAAATCCGCTGGGAACAAAGCTCATTTCAGCGCATTTGGCGAACACGAGCGTCAGCGGCCCGCGCGCGTCGATGCATCGTCCTCTGCGCGATGAGAGCACGACTTCAATGAGGGCTCGGCGGTGACACGCCGAGGCCGTCGCGCTGAAAAGGGGCCGGACAATCTGCGCAAGACCGGAAGGACTGTCCAGCTGGAGCGGATCATGTCCGCTCCAATCGGAAACATTGCGGTCGATGACCGCTGAGAAGCCTCAGTACTTCCGGTAGAGCCCGATCAGCTTGCCCTGAATCTTCACGCGGTTCGGCGGCAGAATGCGGACCTCGTAGGCAGCGTTGGCCGGCTCGAGCGCGATCGAGGCGCCGCGGCGGCGGAAGCGCTTGAGCGTCGCCTCCTCGTCGTCGATCAGCGCCACCACGATGTCGCCGGTATCGGCGCTCTCGTTGCGCTGGATCAGCGCCATATCGCCGTCGAGGATGCCGGCCTCGACCATGGAATCGCCGCGCACTTCGAGGGCGTAGTGCTCGCCGGAGCCGAGCATGTCGGGCGGCACGCTGATGGTGTGGCTGCGGGTCTGCAACGCCTCGATCGGCGTGCCGGCCGCGATACGGCCCATCACGGGCACTGCAACCGGCCGCTCGCCTTCGTCCGCGGGCGGGCTGGAGCGGACCTTGCCGAGATTGCCCTCGATGACGCTTGGCGTGAAGCCGCGCCGGTTGCCGGCGGCAGCCTGGAGCTCCGGCAGCTTGATCACCTCGATGGCGCGGGCGCGGTTGGGCAGGCGGCGGATGAAGCCGCGCTCCTCGAGCGCGGTGATCAGGCGGTGGATGCCTGACTTCGAGCGCAGGTCGAGCGCATCCTTCATCTCGTCGAAGGAGGGCGGCACGCCGCTTTCCTTCAAACGTTCGCTGATGAACCGCAGAAGCTCGTATTGTTTGCGCGTTAACATCTCGACCAAAGTCCCCCGGTTGATGTCGTTCGATTCCGAGACGATGAATTCAGCGATAAGTCGCTGCATGCTCGAAACAAATCATGAACGGACACTATATGTTCGATACATGTTCCGCAACTGCTTAATTTACCGTGAACAGAACGAAACTCGCGCAATGCGTGTGGCCGCGCCGCTCAGGCGGGGAGCCGCAGCACCTCGCAGGGGCTGCCGGCCTCGGCCTTCGGCGCGAAGGGTGGGCGCACGAGAAGTACCTGTGCCGCAGCGAGATTCGCAAGCAGAGAGGAATCCTGATGGGCGACGGGAACGGCGACTTGCGTGCCGTCGTCGCGCAGCTCGAGGCGCGCACGCAGATAATCCTCGCGCTGGTCGTTGGCGGCGAGATCGCGGCCCAGCACAGCGTGCTCGCGACGATGATGAATCACTGTGCGGCCTGACAGCGCACGAATCAGCGGCACCATGAACAGGAAGGCGCACACGTAGGACGACACGGGATTGCCGGGCAGGCCGATCACGCGCATGGCGCCGAGCCGTCCGTGCATCATCGGCTTGCCGGGCCGAATCGCGATCTTCCAGAACGACATCGCGATGCCTTCGTCTTTCAGCGCCTGCTGCACCAGATCGTGGTCGCCGACCGAGGCGCCGCCGGTGGTGATCAGGATGTCGGTACCGCTCTCGCGGGCGCGGCGGATGCCGGCGGAGGTGGCCGCGAGCGTATCGGCGGCCACGCCGAGGTCGATGGTCTCGGCGCCCTCGCTGCGGGCGAGAGCGTGCAAGGCGTAGCCGTTGGAATAGACGATCTGGCCGTGCCCTGGCGTCGAGCCCGGCATCACCAGCTCGTCGCCGGTGGCGAGGATCGCGACCTTCGGGCGGCGGCAAACGGCGAGGTGCGGGTGATTCATCGCCGCGGCCAGCGCGAGATCGCGCTCCGTCAGGCGGGTTCCCTTGCGCAAGAGCACGTCGCCCTCGCGGAAATCGACGCCGGCCGGGCGGATGTGCCGTCCGGTGATCGCGGCCTCCTTGATCGAGACGCTGTTGCCGTCGGCGACAGTGTCCTCCTGGATCACGACCGCGTCAGCCCCCTCGGGAACGACGCCGCCGGTGAAGATCCGGACGGCTTCCCCGGCGCCGACCGTTCCGGCGAAAGGCCGGCCGGCCGCGACCTCGCCGATCACCGTCAGCCTGGAATCGATCCTGGCCGCATCGGCCGCGCGCACGGCATAGCCGTCCATCGCCGACATCGCCTGCGGCGGCTGCGTGCGCCGCGCCGCGACGTCATGAGCGAGCACGCGGTGATAGGCTTCGTCGAGCGAAACGCTCTGTTCAGGCAGCGGCTCTGCCCCCGCCAGCACCGCAGCAAGGGCGTCGGAAACCGGCATCAGGGCCACGGCGAAACTCCAGCTCGGCACGTTCGGACGAATGTTCCGACAGTCTTCTAGCCGAGCGCGAGTTCAGAGGCAAAACGACAGAGGAGGGCGATTGATGCCGCTGTTTCAGCTCTGCGCGGAAGGTTACCTCTGGCCCGACGCGGCCGATCCAAAAACAATGAGAGCGATCGGCAGCGGGGTGGCGATGGCGGGAACGAGGATGACGGGCGCCGCCGCCAGCATCGGTCAACTCCCGGCCGGCCGGTCCGATGCGACGTCGGGAGCCTTGGGGCCTTGATCCCTGTCGGGCAGCGGATCGGCCTGCGATTTCAGGTCGGCGGCCTTGCTGATCAGTTTGGCGGAAAGCTCGGAATCCGAGGTGGTTCTTGCGAATTCAAGCAGGAGAGAGGCTTGCTTGGTGAGATAGGTTTTGCCCAGCACGTCATTCAGTCCGGTGTAGAAGTCCCAACGGACTCATGAGTCCGAAGGGTGGTATTCCGTTCCCGGAACTTTGTACAAAAATGCACAAAGTGATTGGGTTCCATCCGTCCGTAAATTTTGTTCCGGATCTACCCTGCAGCCGACGTCGGTCGCGGCAGGCTAATCCTGGATGCCCAAGGCCTTCAAGGCATTCCCGACGTCGCGCGGCGACGTCACGTGCACGGCCGTCAATCCGCGCGCCCGCGCCCCCTCGATGTTCTCTGCGAGATCGTCGAAAAACACGATGCGGTCCGCGGGCACGCCGATCGCGGCGACGACATGGTCGAAGGCTTCCGCATCCGGTTTGCGCAGGCCGATGCTCGACGACAAATACAGCTCGCGGAAATGGCCGAGCAGATCGGCATATTCCCGGGAGAAATAGTCGACATGCGGCCGGTTGGTGTTGGAGAAGGCGTAGAGCGGCATCTGCTTCGCCGCGCGCGGCAACAGCTCGGCAATGTCAGGCATCTCGCCGGCGAAGATCGCATTCCAGCCCTCCAGGAACTGGGCGTCCGAAATGCCGATGCCGAGCGAGGTACGTAGCGAGGCGAAATAGTCCTCGTCGCTGATCTTCCCGACCTCGTGCATCCGGTAGGCCTCGTCGCGCACATAGCGCGCGACGATGCTTTCGGGCTGGCAACCCGCATGTCCGGCCCAGCAGGCGATCGCCTTGGAGAAGTCGATGTCGAGCACCACACGCCCGAGATCGAACAATAGCGCATCCGCGCTGCCGGGAGAGAGCGATGTCACCTGCGTCCTTTCACTTCAGATCTGCCGATCAGTACCGATATGGCTCGTGGTCGAACAGCGGGAACGCACTGAACACGCTCGGCGCGTTGGTGGCGGTCGCCGGATGCAGACAGGATTTGTCGATTTCGGCAAACGACGTAGCGCCCAGAAGGCCGAGGCAGCGCAGCACCTCGTCCTCCAGCAGCTCGAGCATCCGCGCGATGCCGGCTTCGCCGGCTGCCGCCAGCGCCAAGCATTGCAGCCGGCCGATGCCGACGAGGTCCGCGCCCGCCGCGATCGCCTTGACGATATCGGTGCCGCGACAGATGCCGCCGTCGACCATGATCTTGGCGCGGCCTTTCACGGCCTCGACGATCTCGGGCAGCACGTGCATGGCGCCGCGGCCATGGTCGAGCTGGCGTCCGCCATGGTTGGAGACGTAGATCCACTCGACGCCGTGATCGACCGCGATCAGGGCGTCCTCGGCGGTGGCGATGCCCTTCAGGATCAGCGGGATCTTGAACTTGTCCTTG
>RXJC01000393.1 GCA_003963435.1 Bradyrhizobiaceae bacterium
TCGCCCACGAGCTCAACCAGCCGCTGGCTGCGATCAGCAACTACATGAAGGGCTCGCGGCGGCTGCTCGCCGGCAGCACCGACGCGAACACGCCGAAGATCGAAAGCGCGCTGGACCGCGCGGCGGAGCAGGCCTTGCGCGCCGGCCAGATCATCCGGCGCCTGCGCGACTTCGTCTCTCGCGGCGAATCGGAGAAGCGGGTCGAGAGCCTGTCCAAGATGATCGAGGAGGCCGGCGCGCTCGGGCTCGCCGGCGCGCGCGAGCAGAACGTGCAGCTCCGCTTCAGCCTCGATCCCGACGCCGATCTCGTCCTCGCCGACCGGGTGCAGATCCAGCAGGTGCTGGTCAATCTATTCCGCAACGCACTGGAGGCGATGGCCCAATCGCCGCGCCGCGAGCTCGTGGTCGCCAACAACCGTGTGGCCGACGACATGATCGAAGTGGAGGTCTCGGACACCGGTCCCGGCTTCCAGGACGACGTCATTCCAAACCTGTTTCAGACCTTCTTCACCACCAAGGAAACCGGCATGGGCGTAGGATTGTCCATCAGCCGCTCGATCATCGAGGCTCACGGCGGGCGCATGTGGGCCGAGAACAATGCATCGGGCGGCGCGACATTCCGCTTCACCTTGCCGGCGACCGACGAGAACTGACGACGAGAGCGAATTCATGACGACCAAGGGACATGTCTACGTCATCGACGACGATGCGGCGATGCGGGATTCGCTGCAATTCTTGCTGGATTCCACCGGCTTTGAGGTCACGCTGTTCGACAATGCGGAAAGCTTTGTCGAGGCCCTGCCGGGGCTCGCCTTCGGCTGCGTCCTCTCCGACGTGCGCATGCCGGGACTCGACGGAATCGAGCTGCTGAAGTGGATGAAGGCCCAGCAAAGCCCGTTTCCGATCGTGATCATGACCGGTCATGGCGACGTGCCGCTCGCGGTCGAGGCGATGAAGCTCGGAGCCGTCGACTTCCTGGAAAAGCCGTTCGATGACGATCGCCTCACCGCCATGATCGAATCCGCGATCCGTCACGCCGAGCCTACCGCGAAGAGCGAGGCCGTCGCGCAGGACATCGCCGCCCGTGTGGCCTCCTTGAGCCCCCGGGAGCGCCAGGTCATGGAAGGGCTGATCGCAGGCTTGTCCAACAAGCTGATTGCCCGCGAATACGACATCAGCCCGCGCACCATCGAGGTGTACCGGGCCAACGTCATGACCAAGATGCAGGCCAACAGCCTGTCGGAACTGGTCCGGCTGGCGATGCGCGCCGGCATGCTCAAGGACTGAGGCGGATCGGATTTCGGCAAGTCGGATTGAGGCAAGTCAAGGCCGCTTCCCGGCGCTGTGCTAGCCAATTGGCATGATCGAGGTCGGTTCACATTATGAGCGGCCGCCATCGTCAGCGCTTCCCACCGTCTATGTGGTCGATGATGATGCCGCCGTTCTGGGCTCTCTGCGGTTCCTGCTGGAAACCGACGGCTTTGCCGTGCGGACTTTCAGGAGCGGCACCGCGCTGCTCAATGCGGGCAGCGCGCACGGGGCGGATTGCTACGTCATCGACTACAAGATGCCTGACATCAACGGCATCGATCTGGCCGGCCGCCTGCGCGAGACCTATGGCAGCACGCCCGTAATCCTGATCACCGGCTATCCGGACGAGAACATTTCGGCCCGGGCTGCGGCGGTTGGCGTCAAGGACGTGGTCCTGAAGCCCCTTCTTGACGAGAATCTGGTCAAGCGCATCCGCCGGGCGATCCAGGATCGCTCCAACTAATCCTTTGTTTGATCTAGCCTTTTCCTGAATATCGCGGGGTGCATTTGCCCGCGCGGCCGAACAGGTGCGGATCGGGATCCGACCTCCGGAATTCTACGTAAGGCAACCCCCTTAAGATATCGCTCTAAATTTTCGAAGCCCCGGATACCGCGTACCAAAGCGCCATCACAACGGAGATGGCGAAGATGCTGACCCAGACGATCAACACCCAGGCGATCAACACCCAGATTGTTGGCAAGATTGCACCTGCCCATCCCGTCACTGATCAGTTCGGCGCCATCACCGGCCATGTCGGCCTGGTCGCCACCGAGTTCTCCTACCGCAAGGACGAGGAGATCTATGGCGAGGACGAGCCGGCCGAATATGTCTACCAGGTCGTCACCGGCGCGGTCAGCAGCTACAAGCTTCTGTCCGACGGCCGCCGCCAGATCGGCGCCTTCCATCTTCCCGGCGACGTCTTCGGCCTCGAATCCGGTCCCGCGCACCGTCTTGCTGCCGAAGCCATCATCGACACCACCGTGCGCCTCGTGAAGCGCGCCAGCCTCGAGAAGGCGGCAGCCACCGACGTCCAGGTTGCTCGCAAGCTCTGGGCGATGACGGCTGGCGAGCTGCGCCATGCCGAGGACCACATGCTGCTGCTGGGCCGCAAGACCGCGATGGAGCGTGTTGCGACCTTCCTGCTCGAAATGGACCGCCGCCTCGCCGTTGCCGGCATGATGGCGCTGCCGATGTGCCGCCGCGACATCGGCGACTATCTCGGTCTCACCCTCGAAACCGTGTCGCGCGCGCTGTCGCAGCTTCACAGCCAGGGCATCCTGGGCTTCTCCGGCGCCCGCCAGATCGTGCTGCGCAACCGCCAGCGCCTGCAACATCTCGACGCCTGATCGATTTCTCCCCCGTGACTTGGCCGGCCGAACTCGTTTCGGCCGGCTTTCTCTTTTGCCGCGATCACGCCGTGCGCCGGGTTTCCGGCATCACGAACAGAATCAGCAAGAGACCGGTCGCGGCGACGCCGGACAGCCCGATGAAGGCCGTGGCGTTTCCGAACTTGTCGCTGACGTAGCCGCCGAGCACCGTGCTCAGCGACGCGCCGATGCCCGTTGCGGTGCCGACGATCCCTTGCGCCAGATTGAAATGTCCGCTGCCGAAGGCGACGTCCGCGACGATCAGCGGGATCATCACAGCGAATACCGCCGCCGTAATGCCGTCAAACACCTGCACGAGCACCAGGAGATACGGATCGCGCACGGTTGCAAACAACAGGCCGCGAATCGCCAACGCGCCGAATCCGATCAGCAGCAGCGGCCGCCGGCCCCACGCTTGCGCCTTGCGCCCGACGGTCGGCGACAGCAGCGCCACGATGGCTTGCGGAACGACGATGCAAAAGGCGACGAGCACCGTCGCCCACTGGGCGGACCGCGCCGTCACGGCGCTTGCCATCAGCGGCATCATCGAGGCGTTCGCCAGTTGCAACAGCAGCACGCTGAGGGCGAAGACGATGAGCGGACGCTGCCGAATCAGGTGCCAGATATTGGTGTCGCCGCGCTCGGCGGCGTCAGGCGGCATCTCGCCGTGACAGCGCCTGATGTCGACCTCCTGCTCGCGGATGCGCGACAGCGCGATCAGGGTCGGAATCGCCAGCAGGAATGTGACCAGGAAGACCGAGCGGCTCGACAACAGATAGCCGGCGGTGCCCATCACCGCCGCGGCGACGCCGTTGCCGAGCGAGGCGAAGCGGGCGTTGCGGCCGAGGCGCTCGCCGATCGCGAACGGGCCGACCAGACCGAGGCTGATTGCCGCAATCGCCGGCCCCAGCACGCAGCTCGCCGCCGCGTGCAAGGTGGCCGCGGCCACCACGACGGGGAAGATCGGCATCGCAGCATAGGCCAGTGCGCAAGCGCCGATGGTCGCGATCGCGAGGGCGGCGACCAGGCGCTCCGATTTCGCAGCGTCAATGATCGCCCCGCCCGGCATCTGCCCGATCAGGGCGACGATGCCGCCGATCGACAGCACGAGGCCGATCTCGACCTGGGTCCATTTCTGGGTGGTCAGATAGACCGCGATGAAGGGACCGAACCCGGTCTGGACGTCGGCGAGGAAGAAGATGAACCAGTCGAGGCCGCGCAGGCTCTGGCGCGACGGCGCCGGAATGCCGGCGGCCGATGGCGCGGCGACGTTGTCCTGTTCAACGCGGCCATCGCGGTCTGCATGATTCGGCTTCCTCGACAACAGCACAGGCGGTCAGCCCTCCCCGCACCTCACTGGATCGCTTGCAGCGGTTGAAGGCTGCCGGACGCGCCGAGCACGACGATCGGCGTGTCTTCCTTGTATTCCGGCGCGGCCGCGACCTGCGCCTTGGTCAATTCCAGCGTGATGCTGTCCTTCTTGTTGGCGACCTTGCCGAAGCGCAGTGCGTTCCAGTCCACCACGATCTTGCGGCTGCCGACGCCGAGAAACCCGCCGAAATCGATGGCTGCGGCGCGCACATGGCCGGTGCGATCGACGATCACGTCGACGATGCGCCCCATGTCCTCGCCGGCCGCACTGCGCACGTCGCGACCGAGCACGCCATGGGCCTCGCTGGCGCCGATGATGGTCACCGACGGCGGCGGGGCGGCGTCCTTCGGCGTGACGGTCACGGTCGAGGCCGGCGGCTGGGCCGCCGCCGGCGCGTTTGCCCCGCTCGGGCCCGTGGGCGGCTCGTCCGCCGCTCGCGCGGCGGCGGCCAGGCTCGCGACGATGGCCGTGCCAAGAATCACCGCTAGGATCAACGCTCGTATCGCACGCATCACGCCTCCTTGCGCGCCGCTAGCGCGTCAGCACGATCGAGACCTGAATCTGGCCGCGCGTGCGCAACACTTCCAGCGCCACGTCGCCGTCGTGGCGGCTGACGCGAAGATCGACGCTGGAATCGCCGAGGTGCAGATC
>RXJC01000348.1:0-1474 GCA_003963435.1 Bradyrhizobiaceae bacterium
AGCTCGTCGATGCCGTCGACGATTTCGTCCTCTTCGAGGATGTGGTGCTTTTCCTGCATCTTGCCGGCGCGGCCGAACAATTCATGCAGCGACAGCACGGCGTCGTCGGCCGGATGATAGGCGTAGTGGCAAGTCGGCCGATAGATGGCGTTGCCCATGGCGTCGCGCACCGTGAAGTAATCGGCGATCGAGATCGACTCGTTGTGGGTGACGAGGAAGCCGTATTGCGCGCCGCGGGTCGGACACCAGGTACGCACGCGCGTATTGGCGCCGGGCTGCATCAGATAGATGGCAGCGCCGCAGCCGGCTTCGTGGGTGTGCGCATTCTCGGGCATCCACTTCTCGTGAGTCCCCCAGCCGAGCTCCGACGGCTGCATGCCCTCCGAGAGGAAACCTTCCACCGACCAGGTGTTGACGAAGACGTCAGGCTCTTTCGGCTTCTTGGCGCGCTGGGTGTCGCGCTCGGCGATGTGGATCCCCTTGATGCCGGCCTGCCGCATCAGGTCGGCCCATTCGGCCCTGGTCTTCGGCTTGGGGGCGTTGAGCTTGAGGTCGGCGGCGACGTTGAGCAGTGCCTGCTTGACGAAGAACGAGACCATGCCGGGATTGGCGCCGCAGCAGGAGACGGCCGTGGTCGAGCCCTTGGGCCGCGCCTTCTTGGCCGCCAAGGTCACCTCGCGCAGGGCGTAGTTGGAGCGGGCTTCCGGGCCCTTTGAGGAATCGAAATAGAAGCCGAGCCAGGGCTCGTTGACGGTGTCGATATAGAGCGCGCCGAGCTCGTTGCAGAGCTCCATGATGTCGGTCGAGCCGGTGTCGACCGACAGATTGACGCAAAAGCCCTGGCCGCCGCCCTCGGTGAGCAGCGGGGTCAGCAACTCCCGATAATTGTCCCTGGTCACGGCCTTCTGGATGAAGCGGACATTCTGCTTCTCGCAATGCGCCTTGCGGCCCTCGTCCTTGGGATCGATCACGGTGACGCGCGACTTGTCGTAGTCGAGATGCCGCTCGATCAGCGGCAGCGTGCCTTTGCCGATGGAGCCGAAGCCGACCATGACGATGGGACCGGTGATCTTCGCGTAGATCTGCGAGGCGGGGCTCATGGGATGGTTTCTCCGGAACGTGCTGGCAAACAAATGGCGAGGGGTGGATCAGGCGCTGCGGCGCTTGTCAGACGCTGCGGCGCTTGGCGGTGACTTCGATCTCGACCTTCATCTCGGGCTTGGCGAGGGCACTGACGACCAGCAAGGTCGCAGCCGGCCTGATCTCGCCGAGAACCTCGCCGCAGACGGCGAAGTGGGCGTCGATGTCGTTGGCGTCGGTGACGTAATAGGTCGCACGGACGATGTCGGCCATCTCAAATCCGCCCTCCTTCAGGGCGGCTGCGATGGTCTTGAAGCAGTTGCGTGACTGGCTCGTGACATCTGCCGGCATCGTCATCGTGGCGTAGTCATAGCCGGTGGTTCCCGCGACGAAG
>RXJC01000348.1:1524-14257 GCA_003963435.1 Bradyrhizobiaceae bacterium
CCGGTGGTTCCCGCGACGAAGGCGAACTCGCCGTCGATGACGGCGCGGCTGTAGCCGGCGGTCTTCTCGAACGGGGAGCCGGTGGAGATCAGGCGACGGGACATGGTTTGGGCCTCGACTGAAGGGGAATTTCGTGGGGTTAAAGGGCGTTTCCGGCGCCTGCGCAACCCCAAAGCAACGGGGCTTGGCGCAGGCGCGATTGGGCGTTGCCGCTTATCGCGGCTTGGGTCTTCGCTACGAAGGCGATCCCTTAGGCTGCGTGCGCCACAGGCGCGCGAACCGACCTCCGTTTGGCCAGCGGCGCGCCGGTCGGCACGATCATCCCTTCGGCGCCATCGAGCGCGCCGTCAGTGAACTCGATCGCCAACAGCCGGTCGCGCTCGAACGGGCCGGGCAGCGAAAGCTCGGCCGTCTTCTCGGCGGAGAAGCCGAAGCGGGCGTAATAGGGGGCATCGCCGAGCAGGATCACGGCGTCATGTCCGCGCGCCCGGGCGGCGGCCAGCGCTTGATGCATCAGCGCGGCGCCGATCCCGAGCTCGCGGCATGCAGGGTCCACCGCCAGCGGTCCGAGGACCAGGGCGGGCCTGCCTCCGGCGCTGACATGCCACAGCCGCACGGTTCCCACGAGCTTGCCCTCGCGCATCGCCGACAGGGCAAGGCCTGTGGCGGGCGCACGTCCGTCGCGCAGGCGCTGGCAGGTGCGGCCGTGGCGGTTCTCGCCAAAGCAGGCATCGAGCAGCGTTTCACGCATCGCGGCGTCTCCAGCACGTTCCGCACGGATCGCGAACGGAGCGGCTTTCGAGGTGAGGGCGGCTTGTGGCTTCCGAGGAGCAGTCATGGCGCGTCAGTCCCCGCTTGAACGGACGTGCCCGAAGGCACGCCTGTTCAAGACGTCGTCAGAATTGAAATGTCAGGGAAGGAGCCGGCAAGCCGGCTCCCGGGTTCGTCAGGCCTCCCGAAGAGAGAGGCGGATCAGATGTGGTAGGTTCTCAGCGGCGGGATGCCGTTGAACGCCACCGACGAATAGGTCGAGGTATAGGCCCCGGTGCCTTCGATCAGAACCTTGTCGCCGATCTCCAGCGTCACCGGAAGCGGATACGGGTTCTTCTCGTACAGCACGTCGGCGCTGTCGCAGGTCGGCCCCGCGAGCACGCACGGCGTCATGTCCGCACCGTCGTGACGGGTGCGGATGGCGTAGCGGATCGACTCGTCCATGGTCTCGGCGAGACCGCCGAACTTGCCGATGTCGAGATACACCCAGCGGACCTCGTCCTCATCGCTCTTTTTCGAGATGAGCACGACCTCGGATTCGATGATGCCGGCGTTACCCACCATGCCGCGGCCCGGCTCGATGATGGTCTCCGGAATCTGGTTGCCGAAGTGCTTGCGCAGCGCACGGAAGATCGAGCGGCCGTAGGTCACCACCGGCGGCACGTCCTTCAGGTACTTGGTCGGGAAACCGCCGCCCATGTTGACCATGGTCAGGTTGATGCCGCGCTCGGCGCAATCGCGGAACACCTGCGAGGCCATCGCCAGCGCACGGTCCCACGCCTTCACCTTGCGCTGCTGCGAGCCGACATGGAAGGAGATGCCGCACGGCTCCAGGCCCAGGCGCTTGGCAGCGTCCAGGACCTCGACCGCCATCTCCGGATCGCAGCCGAACTTGCGCGACAGCGGCCATTCGGCGCCGGCGCAGTCATAGAGGATGCGGCAGAACACCTTCGCGCCGGGAGCGGCGCGGGCGACCTTCTCGACCTCGGCGGCGCAGTCGACCGCGAACAGCCGGATGCCGAGCGCGAAGGCGCGCGCGATATCGCGCTCCTTCTTGATCGTGTTGCCGAAGGAGATGCGGTCGGGCGTCGCACCCGCAGCCAGCGCCATCTCGATCTCGGCGACGGTTGCGGTGTCGAAGCAGGAGCCCATGGAGGCGAGCAGGGCCAGCACTTCCGGCGCCGGGTTTGCCTTGACGGCATAGAACACGCGGCTGTCGGGAAGCGCCTTGGCGAAGCTCTGGTAGTTGTCGCGCACGACCTCGAGGTCGACGACGAGGCACGGCTCGGTGTCGAGGCCATCCTTGCGGCGGTTGCGCAGGAATTCCTGGATACGTTCGGTCATGGCACTCTCCCAAACGGCCCAGCGACGGGCCCGTTCAAAACATGACGTCGGATAAGAGTGCCCTGGCCGGATCGCGCGATGGAGGCGCGACGAAGCCAAAAGACTCAAACCAGACTGTGCTGCCGTGGATTGGTTGGGAGTGTTCCCGCCCGCACACCTGGCAATGAAGGACAAGCCTTTTCAGTAGCCCGCGCCGGCGTTGGACTGCCGGTAGAGACCAAAAAAGCCCGATCCGTCGTTGCTTTAAGTCGCGTCCCCCGTTGAGAGCGGGGTGCGCCGGTTCGCCTCCGGCTGCCAGTCACGGTTGCAAAGAGCGAAGTCACCTTCGACAAGGCATCTCTTTGAGAGAGATGCTGGGCACTCCGGGTTTGCTTTGTCGTCCGGCCCTCGGGTCTCGCGACCTTGGCTTTCCGACCTCCGCACGTCCGAAGAGCCCCTCGGCTTCTTCACCCCTTGGCGGCTGTCCGGCCTCTTGTCCGGATACCTACCGACTGACACACGACCACAGGCACGTGCGAAATTGGGCAAGTCCGCACATAAGTGTTTTGAATCGGCTTCGCAAGAATTTTTTTAGGCTGAGAACAGAATTGCCTAACATCTGCTTGCGCGGTGTTGCGCGAGCGACGCGGAAGATGAACGCGCGTTAAGTTTTCAGGTCGGCGCGCACGTCACTCGCGCGCGCGACGCGTCAGCCGCGCTTCGTGAAGGGCTCGACGCGCTGAGCCGTGCGGATGAACGCCGTCATCACCAGCACGCCGAGCGCGAACAGCGCGGCCTGCAGGATGTGCGCGCCCTGATCGCCGAGCCCGAGCAGGATCGCGAGCGCCCAGCCGCCGGCGAACGCCGCGCCGAACACCTCTGCGCCGATCAGGATGGCGGCACTGATGACGGTGATGACACTTGGCCAGACGATCTGACGGGAAGACGAGGAAGGCGCGCTCATGTGCTTAAGGGATCCGTGGTCCATCGAGGGCCGCAATCTCCTCGAAAAGGCGACCGGGAGCAAGGCCAAATGGCCCAAAAAAGCCCCATCGCATGCTATAGCTGGCCGCCACAATCGAGCCATGAAAACCGGGACTTGCGATGTCAGAACCCCGCCAAACTACGGACGCCGAGACCAATCCGCTGCTGAAGGCCTGGGTGACGCCGTTTGCGACCCCGCCCTTCGACGAGATCAAGCCGGAGCACTTCCTCCCGGCGTTCGAGCAGGCCTTCGCCGACCACTCCGCCGAGATCGCGGCGATCACCAATGATCCGGCCGCGCCCGACTTCGCCAACACCATCACGGCACTGGAGCGCTCGGGCAAGCTGCTGAGCAAGGTCGCGGCGGTGTTCTACGACCTCGTCTCGGCGCACTCCAACCCGGCCATCCTGGAGATCGATAAGGAGGTCTCGTTGCGGATGGCGCGGCACTGGAATCCGATCATGATGAACGCCGTGCTGTTTGGTCGCATCGCCCAGCTGCATGAGAACCGCGCCAATCTCGGGCTTTCGCCCGAGCAGCTTCGCCTGCTGGAGCGCACCTACACCCGCTTCCACCGCGCCGGCGCCGGCCTCTCCGAGGAGGCCAAGACCCGGATGGCGGAGATCAACGAGCGGCTGGCCCAGCTCGGCACCGGCTTCAGCCATCATCTGCTCGGCGACGAGCAGGACTGGTTCATGGAGCTCGGCGAGGCCGACCGCCAGGGCCTGCCGGAGAGCTTCGTCGCCAGCGCCAAGGCTGCGGCGGAAGAGCGCGGCATGGCAGGCAAGGCCATCGTCACGCTGTCGCGCTCCTCGGTCGAGCAGTTCCTGAAGAGCTCGGCGCGGCGCGACCTGCGCGAGAAGGTCTACAAGGCCTTCACCGCGCGCGGCGACAACGGCAACGCCAACGACAACAACGCAACCATCGTCGAGATCCTGAAGCTCCGCGAGGAGAGCGCGAACCTGCTGGGTTATGCGACCTACGCCGCCTACCGGCTCGAGGATTCCATGGCCAAGACGCCGGACGCAGTGCGCGGCCTGCTGGAGCGGGTCTGGAAGCCGGCGCGCGCCCGGGCGCTGGCCGACCGCGACGAGATGCAGGCCCTGATCACGGCGGAGGGCGGCAATTTCAAGCTCGCCCCCTGGGACTGGCGCTTCTATGCCGAGAAGCTGCGCCTGCAGCGTGCCAATTTCGACGATTCCGCGATCAAGCCGTATCTGTCGCTCGACAACATGATCGCCGCAGCCTTCGATTGTGCCACGCGCCTGTTCGGTGTCACCTTCGCGGAGCGCAAGGACGTCCCGGTCTGGCACCCGGACGTCCGGGTCTGGGAGATGAAGGACAGGGACGGCAAGCACAAGGCGCTGTTCTATGGCGACTACTTCGCGCGCCCGTCGAAGCGCTCCGGCGCCTGGATGACCTCGCTGCGCGACCAGCAGAAGCTCGACGGCGACGTGGCGCCGCTTGTTCTCAACATCTGCAACTTCGCCAAGGGGGCGGACGGCGAGCCTTCGCTGCTGTCGCCCGACGATGCCCGTACCCTGTTCCACGAGTTCGGCCACGGCCTGCACGGCATGCTCTCCAACGTGACCTATCCATCGCTGTCGGGCACCTCCGTGTTCACCGATTTTGTTGAGCTGCCGTCGCAGCTCTACGAGCACTGGCAGGAGCGGCCCGAGGTGCTGCAGAAGTTCGCCCGTCACTATCAGACCGGCGAGCCGCTGCCGGACGATTTGCTCCGGCGCTTCCTTGCCGCGCGAAAATTCAACCAGGGCTTTGCCACGGTCGAATTCGTCTCCTCGGCGCTGGTCGATCTCGAGTTTCACACCCAGCCCGCCGCCGCCGCGCAGGACGTCCGCGCCTTCGAGAAGAAGGAGCTGGAGAAGATCGGCATGCCCGAGGAGATCGCGCTGCGTCACCGCCCGACGCAGTTCGGCCACATCTTCACCGGCGACCACTACGCGGCCGGCTATTACAGCTACATGTGGTCGGAGGTGATGGACGCCGATGCCTTCGGCGCATTCGAGGAGGCCGGCGACATCTTCGACCCCGCCGTCGCCAAGCGCCTGCATGACGACATCTATGCGAGCGGCGGATCGGTCGATCCGGAGGCCGCCTACGAGGCCTTCCGCGGCCGGCCGCCGGAGCCCGATGCGCTGCTGCGCAGGCGGGGCCTGCTCGACAGCGGCAAGGCCGCCTGATGGGCACGATGCGCCGTCTGTTTGGACTGCTGCTGGCCGCTGGCCTCTCGCTGGCGGCCGGCGCGGCGAGCGCGCACCCGCATGTCTGGATCACCGCGACCAGCGAGCTGCTCTATGCCGCCGACGGCACCATCACCGGCGTTCGCCACGCCTGGACCTTCGACGACATGTTCTCGAGCTATGCGGTGCAGGGGCTCGAGAGCAAGACCAAGGGCGCCTATACACGTGAGGAGCTCGGGCCGCTGGCACAGACCAATGTCGAATCGCTGAAGGAATATGCCTACTTCACCTTTGCGCGAGCTGACGGCAAGAAGGAGCGATTCCAGGAGCCGGTCGACTATTTCCTCGACTACAAGGATACGGTGCTGACCCTGCACTTCACGCTGCCGCTGAAGAACCCGGTCAAGCCCAAGCAACTGGTGCTCGAAGTGTTCGACCGCTCCTTCTTCATCGATTTCCAGATGGCCAAGGAGAACCCGGTCAAGCTGGTCGGCGCGCCCGCGGGCTGCCAAATGAAGCTGGACCGGCCAAGCGACGGCTCGGCGAGCGCGCAGAAGCTCAACGAGCAGACCTTCCTGAACGGCGAGAACAGCAATTTCGGTATGATGTTCGCCAACAAGATCACGGTGGATTGCCCTTGAAGCCGCAACTCTCCCCGCTCTCGCGCGGGCTGCTCGCTTGCGCCGCCGTCCTGCTGGTGATCGGCGTGGCCGATGCCGCGCTCCACGATGTCCTCGCGCAAAATCCGTTTGGCGCGCCGCGCCCGGCACAGGCCGCCCAGCCCGAGGCCGGCGGCCTCATCGGCTGGCTGCTGGCAAAACAGTCGGAATTCTATCGCCAGATGTCGTCGACCATCCGCGCCGCAAAATCCGACGGCTCGGCGGTGTGGACGCTGCTGTTCATTTCGTTCGCTTACGGCATTTTCCATGCCGCTGGCCCCGGGCACGGCAAGGCGGTGATCGCCTCCTATCTCGTCGCCAACCGCGAAACCGCGCGGCGCGGCATCGCGCTGTCGTTTGCGTCTGCCCTGATGCAGTCGCTGGTCGCAATCCTGATCGTCGGCATTTCGGCCTGGATCCTGAATGCGACCGCCAAGACCATGTGCAAGGCGGAAGGGGCGATCGAGATCGCGAGCTACGCCCTGATCGCGCTGTTTGGGCTGCGCCTGGTCTGGGTCAAGGGTCGCACCTTCATCCGGGCGCTGCAGGCGGCCCAGCCGGTGCCGGCGATGGCCGGCGTGCCGCATCATCACGATCACAGCCATCATCATGATGCGCATGACCACCATGATCGCGGTCATGACCACCATCACCACGATCACGGCCATGCGCACGCCCATGCCCATCACGGCCATGATCACGTCCATGACGAGCATTGCGGCCATTCCCATGGTCCCACGCCGAGCGAGCTTGCCGGGCCCGGCGGCTGGCGACGCGGCTTTGCCGCGATCCTCACGGTCGGCATCCGTCCCTGTTCGGGTGCCATCCTGGTGCTGGTGTTCGCGCTCGCCCAGGGCCTGTTCTGGGCCGGCATCGCCGCGACCTTCCTGATGGGGCTCGGCACCGCGATCACGGTCGCGGCGATCGCAGTCGTCGCCGTCTCCGCCAAGGACGTCGCCGCCCGCCTCAGCGGGGCGCGCGACGGCGGCGGCGCGCTGTTCATGCGCGGCATCGAATTCGCAGCTGCGGGCGTCGTGCTGCTGTTCGGTGCAGGCCTGTTGCTGGGCTACATCGCCGCCGAACGGACGACGTGTTTCTGAGGCTTCGTTCTTACCCTCCAGGGGAGGGTAAGGGTCACATCGGCAGGAACCGCTTCAAGGCCGGCATGAAGAAGATCCCGAGATTGATCGCAAAGCCGATGGTCCAGAGGATCGAGCGCAGCGTCGGGCGGTCGCCGAGATAGGTCAGCACATAGGCGAGGCGGACGATGAGGAACAGCGCCGCCAGCTCGTCGATCAGCCGTTGTGGCGAATCCCGGTATTCGGCGAGCAGGACGGCGAAGGCGAAGAACGGGAACGTCTCGATGCCGTTCTGGTGCGCGCCGAGCGCGCGCTGGGAGAGCGGGTCCTCGTAGAAGGCGGGGTCGCGCGGCCGGGAATTGTCGAAGCGGCGAAACCTGATCCATTTGACCGCGGCGATCGTAGACAGATAGAGCAGCAGCGCTCCGAAGACGCACCATTCCGCGAGTGTCATCGTTCCTCCCCCGCCCGGGTGCGACCCTAGCGAAACCGGCCTCATCTTGACAAGTTCGGACCAACGCGCGACCCACACAGCCATGACCAGTGTCGTTCCCCTCGAGGCCGCGAGACCGGCCACCCAATCTGCCTTGCCGCGCGTCGGCGTGCTCCTGATCAATCTCGGAACACCCGACACGGCCGATGCGCCGGGCGTGCGGGTTTATCTGAAGGAGTTCCTCAGTGACGCCCGCGTCATCGAGGACCAGGGACTGATCTGGAAGGCCGTGCTGAACGGGATCATCCTGCGCAGCCGTCCCCGCACCAAGGCGCTGGACTACCAGAAGATCTGGAATACCGAGAAGAACGAGTCGCCGCTGAAGACCATCACGCGGTCGCAAGCCGACAAGCTCGCCGCGGCGCTGTCGAACCATGCCCATGTCGTGGTGGGCTGGGCGATGCGCTACGGTAATCCGTCGATCAAGTCGGGCATCGACGCGCTGATCGCGAAAGGCTGCGAGCGTATCCTCGCCGTCCCGCTCTATCCGCAATATTCCGCCTCGACCTCGGCGACCGTCTGCGACGAAGTGTTCCGCGTACTCGCCCGCCTGCGCAACCAGCCGACGCTGCGGGTGACGCCGCCTTATTACGAGGACGCCGCCTATATCGAGGCGCTCGCGACCTCGATCGAGACGCATCTGGCAGGCCTGCCGTTCAAGCCGGAGCTGATCGTGGCATCGTTCCACGGCATGCCGAAATCCTACGTCGAGAAGGGCGATCCCTACCAGCAGCACTGCATCGCCACCACGCAAGCGCTGCGCCGCCGGCTCGGCATGGACGAGACCAAGCTGCTGCTGACCTTCCAGTCGCGTTTCGGCAATGCCGAGTGGCTGCAGCCCTATACCGACAAGACCATGGAGCGGCTTGCCAAGGAAGGCGCGCGCCGCATCGCCGTGGTGACGCCGGGCTTTTCCGCCGACTGCCTGGAGACGCTGGAGGAGATCGCGCAGGAGAACGCCGAGATCTTCAAGCACAATGGCGGTGAGCAGTTCTCTGCGATTCCCTGCCTCAACGACAGCGAGCCCGGCATGGACGTGATACGTACCCTGGTGCTGCGCGAGCTCCAGGGCTGGATCTAGGTTCGTGAACCGCCGCGAGCTCCTGACGCTTGGGATGATCGCGGCGTTGCCGTCCTCGGCGCTGGCGCAGCAGCCGAAAGCGACGCGGCGGCTCGGCGTGCTCTCGGTCACGGCTGCCGATGATGCGATCGGCCAGACGCGCAGCACGGTCCTGGTCGAGGCGCTCGCCGGTCTTGGCTGGAAGGAGCGCGACAACCTTGGGATCGACTGGCGCAGCGGTGCCGGCGATCGTGTCCGCATCGCCCAGCTTGCCGACGAGTTGATCGCGCTCAAGCCCGACATCCTGCTCGCGGTCGGCACGCCCTCGGTCGAGGAGTTGCGCCGGCGCACCACGACGATCCCGATCGTGTTCGCGGTCGTCACCGATCCCGTGAGCCAGGGCTTTGTCGAAAACCTCGCCCATCCCGGCGGCAACGTCACCGGCTTCACCGACTACGACGGCCCCCTGGCCGGCAAATGGCTGGAGATGCTGACGCAGGTCACGCCGCCCGTCCGCCGCGTGTTCGTCGTCTACAATCCCGCCACCGCACCGTTTGCGTTCCTGATGCTGCGCACGATCGAGGACGCGGCCCGGACCCTCCACGTGACGGTCGAACCGGCGCCGGTGAGTGACGCCGCTTCCATTGCAGCGCTGGCGTCACGCAAGGACGGCGGCTTTCTGATCCTGCCGGACTTCTTCACCATGGCCAACCGCGCGCAGCTGCTCGCCGCGATCCGACAGGCACGCGTGCCGGCGGTGTTCTGGAGCCGAACCTTCGTCGAGGAGGGCGGGCTGATGTCCTACAGCACCGACAGCGCCGAGCAGGTCCGCCGCGCCGCGGGCTATATCGACCGCATCCTGAAGGGCGCGTCGCCGGCCGAGCTGCCGGTGCAGAACCCGACCAAGTTCGAGCTCGCCGTCAACCTGAAGACGGCCAGGGAGTTCGGCGTCACGCTTGCCCCCGGGCTCATCGCCCTCGCGAATGATGTCATCGAGTAAACTCGTCCAACGTGCGCCTTCAGATTCGTTAATTTTCCCTGCTAGGTCCGCGCCCGTGCGCTTTCAAGAGGCTGTCGCAAATACATATCCTGGCCGCGCTTCGGCCCGACGACTTGTGCAGAATTGCGCCGATACCGACGTGAATTGCGACCGCTGAACCGGTAGGGTTGTGTTCCCGACCAATGACAGCGCGGGAAAGGTCTTTTTCCTGCCTTGGAGGAAATATGAGCGGTTTCGACATTTTCGCGATTGTTCTGGTCTTGCTGGTCATCGTCACGCTGGTGGCCGGCGTGAAAACGGTGCCGCAGGGCTATGACTGGACCATCGAGCGGTTCGGCAAATACACCCAGACGCTGAGCCCGGGCCTCAACCTGATCGTGCCCTATTTCGATCGCGTCGGGCGCAAGATCAACATGATGGAGCAGGTGATCGACATTCCCGAGCAGGAGGTCATCACCAAGGACAACGCCACCGTGACGGTGGACGGCGTCGCCTTCTACCAGGTGTTCGACGCGGCGAAGGCGAGCTACGAGGTTTCCAACCTCACCCAGGCCATCACCGTCCTGACCATGACCAATATCCGCTCGGTGATGGGCGCGATGGATCTCGACCAGGTGCTGTCGCACCGCGACGAGATCAACGAGCGCCTCTTGCGCGTGGTCGATGCCGCGGTCTCGCCCTGGGGCCTGAAGGTCAACCGGATCGAGATCAAGGACATCGTGCCGCCGGCCGACCTCGTCGAAGCCATGGGCCGGCAGATGAAGGCCGAGCGCGTCAAGCGTGCCGACATCCTCGCCGCCGAGGGCCAGCGCCAGTCCGAGATCCTGCGCGCCGAGGGCGCCAAGCAGGGTCAGATTCTGCAGGCCGAAGGCCGCAAGGAAGCCGCGTTCCGCGACGCCGAGGCGCGCGAGCGTTCGGCGGAGGCGGAAGCGAAGGCCACGCAGATGGTGAGCGAAGCCATTGCCAAGGGCGACGTCGCCGCGTTGAACTACTTCATCGCCGACAAGTATATCAAGGCGTTCGGCCAGTTCGCCGAGGCGCCGAACCAGAAGATCATCATGCTGCCGATCGAAGCCACGAGCATGCTCGGCTCGCTCGCCGGCATCGGCGAGATCGCCAAGGCGACGTTCGGCGAAAGCGCGGCCTCCGCAGCCGCCGCCGCGCGCCGCCCCGGCTCGGTGCCGCCGACCGGCAGCACGCCGCCGGCAGTACCGCCGCGGCAGGGATAGTCACCGGCGCATGTCCCTTCAGGCAGGGGCATGCACCATGATAGAAGGTCGTGTCATGACCGACATGTTCGTATCGCTCGGCACCTGGAATTGGCTGATCTTCGGCTTCATCCTGATGGCGCTGGAGGTGCTGGCGCCGGGTGTCTTCCTGTTCTGGCTCGGGCTCGCTGCGCTGCTGGTCGGCCTGATCTCGTTCGCGGCCGTCATTTCCTGGCAGATCCAGCTCGTGATGTTCGCGCTGTTCGCCGCCGCCGCCGTGCCGGTGTGGCGCCGCCTGGCCCGGCCGAAGCCGGATGTCAGTGCCAGCCCGTTCCTCAACAAGCGCTCCGAGGCCTTGCTCGGCCGCGAGTTCACGCTGGAGAAGCCGATTATCGACGGCAGCGGCACCGTACGCATCGGTGACACCGTGTGGCGCGTCGCAGGCCCGGATACGCCGGCCGGTACACGGGTGAAGGTGGTGCAGGTGGATGGCGCCAATCTGACGGTCGCTGCGGCGTAGACCAACCGTCATTGCGAGGAGCTCTTGCGACCAAGCAATCCAGAGTCCCTCCGCGTAAAAATTCTGGATTGCTTCGCTGCGCTCGCAATGACGAGATTGTTGGTGCAGCGTCGATTCACCTAGGCATTCGTCTTGCCATGCCACCGTTCCGCAAACCGGTGCAGCGGCAGGACCATCTCGCACAGCTCCCGCCCGAGCGGCGTCAGCCCATAACCTCCGCCTTCGCCGAGTTCGATGAAACCCGCCTCGCGCAGCTCGGTCAGCCGTGTCTGCAGCACCGTCGGCGAGGCCTCGTCGCAGGCGCTGCGCAGCGCGCGCGAGGTGAGGGGGGCGTCCCGCAGCTCCCAAAGGATCCGCAAGCTCCAACGCCGGCCGAGCAGGTCGAGCAGCGCCATGATCGGCCGGCTCGAGCGGGAGCCGCGAACGCTGCGTGTCTTCGAGGCGGCCTGCTTCGTCATCGGCGGTCCCTTGCGTGATGCTACAAATAGTGTAGCGTTATGCTACGGTAAGTGTAGCAACGGAAGCAGCCCATGTCTTCTGCCCTGTCCCCATCCACGCCGCGGATTGCGCCGCTCAGCGCGCCTTATCCCCCGGAAATCCAGGCACAATTCGACCGCATCATGCGCGGCGCCCCGCCGCTGACGCTGTTCCGGGTGATGGCGGGCCACGCCCGCGCCTGGGACAAGTTTCGCGCCGGCGGCCTGCTCGATCCCGGCCCGCTCTCGCTGCGCCAGCGCGAGATCGTCATCGACCGCACCTGCGCGCTGAACAAGTGCGAGTATGAATGGGGCGTGCATGTCGCGATCTTTGCCGGACCGGCAAAGCTTACCGAGGATGAGGTGCGTGCGACCGTGCAGGGGGATGCGACCTCCGCCTGCTGGTCACCAGCAGAGCAAGTGCTGGTCGCGGCGGTGGACGCGCTGCATCACCGCGCGACGTTGAATGACGAGGAATTTGCGGCGCTCTCGGCTCACTACAACGAGGCGCAGATCCTGGAGATCATGCTGCTGTGCGGCTTCTATCGCACGGTGTCGTATCTGGCGAACGGGCTGCGGCTGCCGCTGGAGGAGAACGCGGCGCGGTTTCCGGCGTAGCCGTCATTCCGGGGCACGCGAAGCGCGAACCCGGAATCTCGAGATTCCGGGTTCGATGCTGCGCATCGCCCCGGAATGACTGTACTTCGAGCTACGCCACGCCCGCGCGCAGCAGATCGTGCAGGTGCACGATGCCGACCACCTTGTTCGCCTCGGTCACGACCAGCGTGGTGATCTTGCGGGTGTTGAGCACCTCGATCATTTCGGTGGCGAGCATCGAGGGCGGCACCGTCTTGGGCTGCTTGGTCATGATCTCGTCGACCGATGCCGTCAGCAGATCGGGACGCATGTGGCGGCGCAGATCGCCGTCGGTGATGATGCCCGCGACCTCATTGGCTTC
>RXJC01000218.1 GCA_003963435.1 Bradyrhizobiaceae bacterium
CGCCAGCGCATGGCTTCCAGATAGGTGATGGCGGGAACGGCGAGGCCGTTCTGCAGCCGCATCAAGACCTGCGCGCCATAATCCTGCGGACGCTCGATCATCCAGCGCTTGTGGAAGGCGGCAGCTTCGGCGGCGAGCACGAGCTGGCTCGCGGACGACAATTGTCGCTGGTCCGGCAGCTCGACCTTGACGATGTCGGCCCCCTCGCGCTTGAGCACCGCGATGGTCTCGTCGAGCACACGCGCCACTTCGCTGTCGAGATCCTCGCCATAGAACGATGCGGGCACGCCGATCTTGAGGCCCTTCAACGAGCCCTTGGTTGCCCCGACATAATCCGACAGCGGCTCGTGGCTGCAGGTGGAATCGGCGGGGTCTGCACCGGCCATCAAGCCCAGCAGCAGCGCGCAGTCCTCGGCGGTGCGGGCGAGCGGGCCGACGGTGTCGAGCGACTGCGACAACGGCATCGCGCCGGCGCGGCTGACGCGGCCGACGGTGGTCTTGAGTCCCGTCACGCCGCAGAAATGCGCGGGCATGCGGATCGAGCCGCCGGTGTCGGAGCCGAGCGCGGCATAGGTCAGCCGCGCGGCGACCGCCGAGCCTGAGCCGGACGAGGAGCCGCCGGTGATATGCGCGACGTTCCAGGGATTGCGCACCGGACCGTAATGGGCGTTGTGGCCGGTCGGGCCGTAGGCGAATTCGGCGAGGTGCAGCGTGCCGAGGCGGACCTGGCCGGCATCCTTCAGCCGCTGCAGGGCGGTCGAGGTCACGGTCGGCACGAAATCGCGCCGGATCAGCGAGCCGCAGGTCGCGACATGGCCGGCGTCGTAATACATGTCCTTGTGCGCGAGCGGCACGCCATGCAGGGGGCCGCGGACGTTGCCCTTGGCAAGCTCGGCGTCGGCGGCTTCGGCCGCCTTCAGCGCAGACTCTGCCTCAATCGACATGAAGGCATTGAGATGCGGCTGCCACTGCGCAATGCGATGCAGCAGCGCACGCGTCACCTCATGCGATGACACCTGCTTCGTCGCGATCGCATGCGCGACCTCGGTGAGCGTCATGAGTGCAGGTTCAAGGCTCATTTCGACACCTTCGTGACTTGCGCGATCGGATAGAGCGCGGGCTCGAGGTCGAACGGCAGCGTGCCGGCAATGGCGGCGAAGCCTTCGAAGGCAGGTCCGATGGAGTTGGAGATGCGGGTTGCGATCTCGTCGTCAACGGGCACGCCGGCGATTTGCGCGATCGGCTTGATCTCTTTCGGTGTCGGTCTCGTCATGCGGTTGTCTCCCTGGGCGCGCGGCTATGGCCAGAACCCGGAATGGCCATGTAGCACGCGGCTTCGTGGCCCATTCTATCGAGCGCCGTGAGCTTTGGTGTCGCATTTGCGCAGAGCGGCTCCGCAAACGGACAACGGGTGTGGAAGCGGCAGCCCGGGGGCGGGTCGATCGGGTTCGGCGGATCGCCCGTGATCGGCGGCTTCTCGGTGCGGCGATCAGGATCGGAGGACGGCATCGCGGCAAGAAGTGCCCGCGTGTAGGGATGCGCCGGGTTGTCCCAGACCTGGTCGACCGGACCGAGCTCGACGACCTCGCCGAGATACATCACCAGCACGCGATCGGAGATGTAGCGGACCACGTTGAGGTCGTGGCTGATGAAGAGATAGGTCAGACCGAACTCGCGCTTGAGATCTGCGAGCAGGTTGAGCACCTGCGCCTCGACGGATTTGTCGAGCGCGGAGACGGCTTCGTCCAGGATCACCAGCCGCGGCGACAGCGCCAGCGCACGCGCAATGTTGACGCGCTGACGCTGGCCGCCCGAGATCTCGTGCGGATAGCGGCTGGCAAAGTTTTCCGGGCGCAGCCCGACCTTGCCGAGCAGCTCGCGCGCGAGCGCCCGCGCTGCGCCATCGGCCATGCCGTGGACCTTGGGGCCGAACGCGATGGATTCCTCGATGGTGAGGCGCGGATTCAACGAGGCGTAGGAGTCCTGGAACACCATCTGCATGCCGCGGCGCAATTCACGCAGACTCAGCGACTGACCGACGGTCATGCCGTCATAGATGATGTCGCCCGCGTCGCGCGGCATCAGATGCATCAACAGCCGTGCAGTCGTCGACTTGCCGCAGCCGGATTCGCCGACGATACCGACGGTCTCGCCCTTGGCGACGGCAAAGGAGACGTTGTCGACGGCACGCACGGTACGCTTGGCGGCGAACAGCCCGCCCCGCACCGGGAAGTGCTTGGTCAGGTTGTTGACCTGCAGCAGTGGCTGCGCGACGCCGCCGACGTCCTCGACTTGCTCCAGCATGGCAATGTTGGCTTCGCTCATGGCTAGTTCCTGATGTCCATGGCGCTGCGCAGGCCGTCCGAGAGCAGGTTGAAGCAGATCGAGACTGCGAAGATCATCGCGCCCGGAAGCGCGGCGACCCAGGGATTGACGTAGATCGCGGTGCGAAGCGTGTTCAGCATCAACCCCCATTCCGGCTCCGGCGGCTTGGTGCCGAGGCCGAGGAAGGAGAGACCGGCCGCAAGGATCATCGAGACCGAGATCAGGCTCGTGGCGTAGACGAAGATCGCCCCCAGCACGTTGCCGAGGATGTGCACGCGCATGATGGTGAAGGGCCCTGCCCCGGAAGCGCGCGCGGCCTCAACGAAATCCATGTTGCGCACGCCGGTGGTGACGCTTTCGGCGACGCGGGTGATCTGCGGCACGAACACGACCGTGAGCGACACGATCGAGTTGATGATGCCGGCGCCCAGCGCGCCGGAGATCGCAATCGCCAGCAGCACCGACGGGAACGCGTAGAACACGTCGATCGTGCGCATGATCGCGGTGTTGAGCTTGCCGCCGACATAGCCGGCAACGAGACCGAGGGAAGTGCCGATGCAGAAGGCGAGGATCACGGGCAGGATGCCGATGACGAGTGACAGCCGCCCGCCATAGACCAACCGTGCCAGCATATCCCGACCAAGCTCGTCGGTGCCGAGCGGATAGCCCGTGGTGCCGATGTGGCGCAGGCGACGGATCATCGAGCCCTTGTAGGGGTCTTCGAGGCCGAGCCACGGCGCAAGGATTGCGGAGAGGAAGATCAAGAGCAGCACCAGCGCGCAGACCATGCTGACCTTGTCGCGGGTGATGCGGCGGCCGACGGTCGCCCAATAGCCGCGCGCCTTGGTGGCGGGCGCAGCCTGCAGCGCGGCGTCGGCAGTGGCGGACAACGGAAGCTCGCTCATCCCGTCAACCCCGCTTGATGCGCGGGTCGATCGCGGCTTGGGCGATGTCGACCAGGAGGTTGAGGAAGACGAAGAACAGCGCCAGGATCAGGATCGTGCCCTGCAGCAGCGGCAGGTCGCGCTGGAAGATCGCGGAGTTGAGCAGGAAGCCCGAGCCCGGCCAGGAGAACACGGTCTCGATCAGGATCGAGCCGCCGAGCATGTAACCCAGCTGCAGGCCCATCACCGCGAGCGCGGTCGGCGCGGCGTTCTTGATGACGTGGCGGAACACGCCGCGCTCATGCAGGCCTTTGGCGCGCAAGGCCTCGACGAAATCCTGGCTGAGGATGTCGCCGGTGAGCGCGCGCACGGTGCGGGTGACGATGCCCATCGGGATGACCGACGTCGTGATCGCCGGCAACACCAGATATTTCAGGTGGGCCCAGTCCCAGGCCCACGAATTGGAGCCGTTTGGACCGGCGCCGACCGCGGGCAGCCAGTTGAGTTGCACCGAGAAGATGATGACCAGCACCATGCCGAGCCAGTAATGCGGCACCGAGACGCCGGCGATGGCAAAGGAGGTCGCGACCTTGTCGATCCAGGTCTCGCGGAAATAACCGGCGATCAGGCCGAGCAGGATGCCCATGGTGAAGCCGATGATGGCAGCGGCAATCGCCAGCGTGACGGTGTTGCCGACCGCGCGCATGACCTCGGCGAGCACGGGGCGACCGGTGGCGATGGAATTGCCGAGATCGCCATGAAGGGCGCGAAGCAGCCACAGCCCGAACTGCACCGGCAGCGGGCGGTCGAAGCCATAGGCGGCGCGCAGCTGCGCCGCCAGCTCCTGCGAGGCGTCGGCGGGCAGCACGGCGACGAGCGGATCGCCCGGCGTGATGTGCACGAGCAGAAAGCACACCAGCGCGACGCTGATGACGATCGGAACGACGTAGACGATGCGTCTGGCGATATAGGCGAGCACGTTGTTTCTTTTTCTCCCTTCTCCCCTTGTGGGAGAAGGTGGCGCGAAGCGCCGGATGAGGGGTTGTTGCCGCGGAGGTTATTGCATCGGTGGAGAAGTCCGCATCCGCGGAGAGAGACCCCTCACCCGGCTTCGCTATCGCGAAGCCACCCTCTCCCACAAGGGGAGAGGGTGCATCGGGCAAGCCGCTAGACTACTGCGCGATCGACACCGGCGAGAAGTCGATGAACCAGCTCTTCGGTTGCACCACGCCCGTCACCTTCGGGCTCATCGCGCGGGGGCCGACGTCGTGGGCAACGTAGAGGAAGGCTGCGTCGTCAACTGACGCGGCGTGCAGCTCGGCGAGCGCCGCGTCGCGCGCGGCGGGGTCGAAGGTCTGGCGCGCCTTCTTCACCAGCTCGTCGAACTTGGGATTGTTGATGAAGCCCCAATTGTTCGAGACCGGCGGCGCCATGCCCGATTGCAGGAAGCGCACCAGCGCGAAGAACGGA
>RXJC01000038.1 GCA_003963435.1 Bradyrhizobiaceae bacterium
AAGATCAGTATGCCAAGGCTGCCGTTTCCGACCCCTTAATTTCGAGTTAGCGTTTGGTGAAACTTCGAAAAGAAATCGGGAGGAAAATGTCATGGCATTGCTTGCAAACCACATCGCCGTCGTCACCGGGGCCGGTTCCGGCATCGGCCGCGCCATCGCCGCCGGCTATGCCCGCGAGGGCGCGCAAGTGGTGCTGCTCGACGTCAATTCCGACACCGTCGCGGAGGCCGCGCAGGAGATCCGAAAAGCGGGCGGCAAGGCCGAGAGCTTCGCGCTCGACGTCACCAAACGCGAGGATTGCTTCGCGCTGGCGAAGCGGGTCGCGGGCGAGGTCGGCCAGGTCTCGATCCTCGTCAACAATGCCGGCATCACCCGCCGCAACGCCTTCACCGCCGAGACCGAGACGGTGGCGAAGGACTGGAACGACATCATCTCGCTCAACCTCAACGGCGTCTTCAACGTGACGCAGGCCTTCCTCGCGCCCTTGCGCGCGAGCAAGGGCCGCATCGTCAATATCGGCTCGATCCAGTCCTTCGTGCATCTGCGCACGCCGAGCTCGGCGGCCTACACCACCTCGAAGCACGGCGTGCTCGGCTTCACCAAGGCGCTCGCGGTCGAGCTCGGCAAGGAAGGCGTGCGCGTCAACGCGATCGGGCCGGGCTTCATCGAGACCAACATCAACGCCAATGTGCGCGCCACCAATCCCGCGCTGGTGCAGGCCTTCGTCGACCACACCCCGCTGGCGCGCACCGGCAAGCCCGAGGACATCGTCGGCCCCGCGCTCTTCCTGGCCTCCGATCTGTCCGCCTATGTCACCGGGACGATCGTGATGGTGGACGGCGGCTATCGGACGGTGTGAGGGAGCGAGATCGGTCCGCCTCGATATGCATCTCGCACCAATCGCGGCGGCTTCGCGGCATTCCCGAGGTCATCTGGTGCGGCGCCGCGGAATTAACCTTCCGTTAACCAAACGCGACCACCGTAGATCCACGGCTTGGGGGTCGTTTGTTCTCGATCCGCTTCCAACGATGGAAGCGGGCGTTGATCGGGGAGTGTGTTGATGACCACTGTTCATGTCGCTGCGTCCGAGCCGGGCGCCCAGTTTCTTTCTCCCGACCAGATCGTTCCGCTTCTGATCGGCGCCACCGTCGACGAGGTCGAGCGCGAGCTCGTGCTGCAGACGCTGGCGCGCTGTGACGGCAACCGCACGCGCGCCTCGCGCGTGCTCGGGCTTTCGGTGCGCACGCTGCGCAACAAGATCAAGCTCTACGCCGCCTCAGGCATCGACGTGCCCGCCTATCAGGATTGACGCGTGCGGACACGCCGCTGAATGAGTCCGCCGGCGATGAGCGCAAGCGCGATCATCGCGACCGAGCCGGCAATGAGCTCGATCGCGCGAAGGAAGAAGGCCGTCATGACAGCCCATGACGGTTGCGGCTCCTCGGCGAATGCGACTGGCACGATGTCGGGCACCAGCAGGTGAGCGAGGCCGATTGCCGCCACGAGAACGGCAGCGAACAGGCCAAAGATCTTCCACGCTGCGCGCATCGGTCGTTCCTCGCAATCGCTGTGGCCTCGCGCGATCGATGACACGGCGCCTCGCGGTGCCGATTGATGTTGATCAAGCTTGACGCCACGCGCGGGCAGAATTGCTGTTGTCGTCAAACGCCGCTAAGTAGCTTGCTTCCGGTCAAGGGAGCAGTGGCGTGGCAGACGATCAGGGACGACGGCAGGGACCTCAGGGACCGCGCGGGCGGCCGGGCGAGCCGGGACGGCCGGGACCGCAGGGGCATCCGGGTCGGCGCGGCCCCGACGGTGCGCGCGGCAAGCCGGGTCCGCAGGGTAAGCCAGGTCCGATCGGAAAGGCGGGCCCCCAGGGCAAGCCCGGTCCGCAAGGCAAGCAGGGCGAGGCCGGTCCGCGCGGGGCCATCGGCGCGCAGGGACCTGTCGGACCGCAGGGGCCGGCGGGACCGCAAGGCCCGCGCGGCGAGCCGGGGCCTGCCGGTCAGCTGCCGTCGATCGAGCAGGTGCTGCCGTGGCTCGATCAACTGTTCGACGCCTGGGACGAGCGCCGCCGGCAACGCGAGCGCGAAGCTGCCGAACGGGAAGCGCTGGCGGCCGCTGTGCAGGAGCCCGAGCAATCCATCGTCGATGATGAAAGCGACGAAATCGAAGGTGACGGGCACAAGAAAAAGAAGAAAAAGAAGAAGCACGGCGACAAGGACTAGCAGCTTGCCCACGCCCCGGACACAACGCGGCATGCTGGTGCTGCGCCGCTGAGCCTGGGCCCATCGGACCGAGACGCGCGCGTGCTTCTGGGGCCCGGCTCTGCACAGCAACGCTTGGGCGTTGCAGTGCGTCCGGGACAGGAGCCTCGCTCAGGACGTTGCCGATGAATCATCCTTGCCCGACAGCATGCCCATGCGCTCGAACTGCCAGCGCATGGCGCGATACCAGAGATAGCCGACCGCCGCACCGCACAGGGCGAGGATGACGACGTTTGCGCTCGAGAACGAGCCGCTCCACCACATCATCCACGCGGTCCATAGCAGCGTGAAGACGATGGCACCTGCTTTCAAAGGAAGAAGGGGGCGGCTCATGGTCGTGCTCCCGGGCTGTCAAGACCCCGGCGGACACCATGGCAAATCGAGGCGCCCGATACCGTGAGCCAGATCACGGAACAACAGCCGTAGCCCCTTAACCGAAGCGCAGCCGCGAGCGCTCCCTCGCCCTTTCCGCCTCGACCTCGCGGTCGCGCGCCGGCGCATGGGTGTGCAGCGAGGTCAGGAGTTTTCGCGCGGCATCCGACACCTCCGCGACCGCACGGTCGAACGCGGCCTCATTGGCCTGCGACGGCTTGTTGAAGCCGGACAATTTTCGCACGAACTGCAGCGCACTGGCGTGGATCTCGTCCTCCGTCGCCGGCGGCTCGAAGTTGAACAGCGTCTTGATGTTGCGGCACATGCAGGTCTCTCTCCGGAGGTTTCCTTGAAGACGATCGGCGGAGCCGAAATCCTACATCCTTCCCCGCACTTCTGCTAAGTTCCACTGCAACGCGGCGCCGACCATGAGCCGCAAATGGGGAGAGAGCCATGAAAGCTTCCTGCGCCGCGTTGTCGGCCGTCCTGCTGTCCTTTTCCATACCGGTCTTTGCCGCCGACTATCCGGCGCCCAAGCAGGGCGACTGGATCGCCAAGGATTTCAAATTCCACACCGGCGAGGTCATGCCGGAGCTGAAGCTGCACTACACCACCGTCGGTGAGCCCTCCGGCCAGCCGGTGCTGGTGCTGCATGGCACGGGCGGCTCGGGCACCGGCATGCTGGGGCCTTCCTTTGGTGGTGAGCTGTTCGGCCCGGGGCAGCCGCTCGACGCCTCCAAATATTACATCATCCTGCCTGATGGTATCGGCCACGGCAAATCGTCGAAACCGTCCGACGGCATGAAGACGAGCTTTCCGAAATACGATTACGACGACATGGTCGAGGCGCAATATCGCCTGGTGACGGAAGGCCTCGGCGTCAAGCATCTGCGCCTCGTGATCGGCAATTCCATGGGCGGCATGCACACCTGGCTGTGGGGCGAGAAATATCCGAAGGCGATGGACGCGCTGATCCCGATGGCCTCACAGCCGACCGAGATGGCCTCGCGCAACTGGATGATGCGGCGGATCATGCTCGACACCATCCGCAACGATCCCGACTACAATGGCGGCAACTACACCAGCCAGCCGCGCATGATGAAATACGCGGCCACCGCCTACGGCATCGCCAGCATCGGCGGCACGCTCGCCTATCAGCAGCAGGCGCCGACCGCGGCCAAGGCGGACAAGATGGTCGACGCGCGGCTGGCGACGCCGATCACGGCCGACGCCAACGACTTCGTCTACCAGTGGGAGTCTTCGCACGACTACAATGCCGGCGAGAAGCTGGAGGCCATCGAAGCCTCGCTGCTGCTGATCAATTCCGCCGACGACGAGCGCAACCCGCCCGAGACCGGCATCACGGACGCTGCAATGAAGCGGGTCAAGAACGGGCGCCTCTTGCTGATCCCGGCGAGCACCGAGACACGCGGCCACGGCACCACCGGCAATGCAAAATTCTACAGCGAGCAGGTCAGGCAATTTCTGGAAACAGTGCCGCAGCGCGCGATGTAGATCGCCGGACGCGCGCCGTGATATCGCAGCGCATCATATGCGGCGCCCCGGCGCCGCATATTATTTAAGCATGCAATGCGCTGACGGCTCGGGCTTAATCGCATCAACGATACGAATCGACGCGCGGGACGATCGCGCGCCATCGGCACGACACGCGACGAGGAGGATCGCATGCGCAGGCTCGCATTGTGCGCTTGGCTGGCCGTGATGACGGCGCTGACGAGCGCCGCGTTCGCGTTCGACAACGGGCAATACGATCACGTCCCGCCCGACATCCGCGCCTGGTTCAAGCGCGTGATCGCGCCGAACGGCGTGCCCTGCTGCGACATCTCCGACGGCCATCGCACCGACTACGATGTGCGCGGCGGCACCTATTGGGTGCCGATCGAGGGACAATGGATGGAGGTGCCCGAGCGCGCGATCATCCGCGACCAGGGCAATCCGGTCGGCCAGGCCGTGGTGTGGTATGTCCACCACCGCGGCGCCATCATCATCAGTTGCTTCGTGCCGGCGGACGCGGTCTAGCGCGCGCGATAGCGCCTCCGCTCTGCGCGTGCTAGTTGGAGGAATGGGTCCCGAAATCGACCGAACGCGCGCGGTGATGCGCTTCGTCCTTGCCGCCTTCTACATCGCAGCTGGTGTCGCGCACCTGGCCGTCCCCGACAAGTTCCTCGCGATCACGCCGTCTTGGGTTCCGTTCGCGGCTAAAGTCATTCTCATCACCGGCGTCTGCGAGATCGCGGGCGCAATGGCGTTGATGACGAAGCCACTCCGCTGGTGGGCGGGGGTGGCACTCGCACTCTATGCGCTTTGCGTATGGCCGGCGAACATCAAGCATGCCCTGGAAGGCATCGACCTTCCACCGATCCCCAATAGCTGGCTTTATCATGGACCGCGCCTGGTGCTTCAGCCCGTGCTGGTCTGGTGGGCAATGTATTGCGCCGGCGTGATCGATTGGCCATGGCGGCGACAAAGGGGATAGCGAAGGGGCTGGAGAATGTTAGTCTCGGCACCTCAATCAAGGAGACCTTCGTGACCCAACTTTGCGCCGAAGACCTCGCCACCATCTATGCCAAGCCGAGCCCGCGCGTGATTGCGAAAGCGCGTCCTGCGATCGACGCGCATGCGAAGAAGTTCATCGAGATGTCGCCGTTCTGCGTGCTCGCGACGTCGGGCAGCGACGGCAGCGTCGATGCCTCGCCACGCGGCGGCGG
>RXJC01000547.1:0-357 GCA_003963435.1 Bradyrhizobiaceae bacterium
GCCGGCACGCGTCAGCAGCGCCTTCACTTGCGCGGCGAGCTCGGGCTTGCCCGGCGCCGGATATTTGAGGTGGTAGGTATGCTCGGGGAAACCGTAATAATCGTACACCATCGGCGGATGCGCCGAGGTCGACACGGTGAAAGCATCGGCCTCCCAGTGACCGGTGATCACGAGCACGGCCTTCGGCCGCTCGGGCAGCAGCTGCGGCAGCCGGCCGAACTCTTCGGCGGTCTTGGCATATTGCACCCGCCGGTCCTCCATGAACGGCCAGGGGCCGCCGCCATGCGACAGAAACAGGGTCGGAAATCGCGTCATGGGTCGTCTCGTTCGGCAATAGGCGCGCGCCGGTGCCCGCGG
>RXJC01000547.1:407-4993 GCA_003963435.1 Bradyrhizobiaceae bacterium
CCGGTGCCCGCGGCCGGCGGCGAGCATAGGCAAACCGGCATGGTTAGCAAGTCGTTAACGATTTGCCGCCCAAAATCCCAGGCGTGGCCGAAGCAGTCGGCCTGAAGACAAGTGAGACGTGAGATGAGGAAGTTTGCGCTGGGGGACGTCGTCAACAGTGACAAGGGCCGCCGCGGCATCGTTCGCGCCGCCTTCAAGTCGCGCGAAGGCCAGCAGTTCTACGCCGTCGAGAAGGACGGCGCGGTGGACTATCTGGAGGAAGAGCGGCTGACGCCCGCGCCCCGCGTCGAGCTCGCAGCTTAAAGCTCACACTCCATCCTTGTCGCGCTAACGCGCGAGCCGGTCGAGACGCGCCGCGACGGGATCGTCGCCGCTCGCGATGCGATCGTTCGTGATCAGCAGCAGGCGATCGCGGCCTGCGGCCTGGTCCCAGCGCGGCAGGTCGCCGCCGTTGGGATCGCCGCTCCTCGCAAAATTGATCCAGTAGGACCGCATGCGGGTCGCGACCTCGCGATCGCCGCGCGAGAAGATGCCCGCGCCCAGCACACCCTCCACACCGAAGATGAACTGCAGCTCCCGCCCGCGCCCGCCTTCCGGATTGGCGCGCCGGGCCTCGGGCACATAGGCGAAGCGATAGCGAAAGGTCGCCGCGCCGCTGGCGGCATGCAGGCGGGCCAGCTCGCGTGCGGGCTCGGTAAAGATCCTGTCGGTATAGAACCGTGCCGCAAGCTCGGACGGCGTGGCGAGGTCAGGATAGAGCTTGCGCAGCTCGTCGCTCGTCAGGCCCGACGAAGCGACCTCCTCCTTGACATCGCGCGCGCTGTCGAAACCGGTCTCGTCCTCGTTCGAGCCGATGATCACAGGGATGCGGCTTTGATGCCCGGCCGCAAAGCCGGCGGCAATGTCCTCGGTCACCAGATGTCCATCGATCATCGGCGCGAAACTGCGTCGCGATGTCTCCAGGAGACGACTTTGGGCGGCAAGCAGCCGTCGCGGCTCTGCCGCGCGCGCATCCGCCTGCGGCCCCAGCGCCGCCATGAACTGCCGGCCGGCAGCCTCCGCCTCCTGCGCCGAGCGGAGCTGCGTGCGCGCAGGGATCGATTGCAGGATGGCCTTGTGGAACAGACCGCGCGCTTGTGCCGACAACATCAGCAGCGCGATCGACGTCGCGCCGGCGTCGTGGCCAAACAGGGTGACGTTGCCAGGATCGCCGCCGAAGGCCGCGATGTTGTCGTGAACCCAATGCAACGCGGCGACCAGGTCCATCAGGCCGTAATTGCCGGAGCCGCCCTCCGACAGCGCGGGATCAGCGAGCCAGCCGAGCGCGCCGAGGCGATAATTGGCGGTGACCACGATGACGCCGGCCTGCGCCAGCCTGGCGCCGTCGAACAACGGCGCGCTCGCGGTGCCGCTGACGAAGCCGCCGCCGTGGATGAACATCATCACCGGCAGCGGACCGTCGACCCCGAAGGGGCGGAACACGTTCAGCGTGAGACAATCCTCGCTCGTCTCCACCAGCGCCGGCTGAAGGCAGGGCGCGCCATATTTGTAGGCGGTCTGCATCTCCGAGCTTTCGGGCGTCGGCTGCGGCGGGCGCCAGCGCAGCGCGCCGACCGGCGGCGCCGCGTAGGCCAGTCCCTTGAACGAGGCCACCTCGCCTTCGACCGCGCCGAGCATCTGTCCTTCACGCGTCAGCGCGAACGGAAACTGTCCGACCGGCTGGGCCATGGCCCAGCCGGCCAGCAAGATGAAGGCGATGAGCGCAAGCAGGGATCGCATCTACCGGACATCTCGATGCGCGGGCGGGTCATCCGAAGTTAAGTCTGCGACATGCCAGGAGGCAAGCTCGCGGCCTACTTACCTCTCCCCGCAAGAGCGGGGCGAGGGAGCACACCTTCGCCGCGGCCAAACGCGCGGCTTGATAACAACTAACCGCGCTTTGCGAGAATCTCCGCCAGCGCGCGGCGCGCGACGATGCCGAGCTCACCGAGGGTGGAGTGTCCCTCCTGCGCGGCCTCGATCAGGCGCTCGGCGATGAACTTGCGGCTGTCGTGATCGCCGCCATGCGGCAGTTGGCGGCACGTCTCCTCCAGGACGACGTCCATGTTCGCTTTGGTCCGCTCACTCAACTCTGGCATGACGCTCGGTCGCTACGCGTGGCTTGTAGCCGCAAGCATACACAGATGGATCGGGCATGATTACCCCGGGTCATCACGGCCATTGTGCATCGCGATGCGTGTGGCGCCGCGACATTCTCGTGGCCACGATGCTGCCGCAAACGACCACCGAAGATTGCACTTGCTCTGATGACAAGCTGAACCTGCAGCGATAGCCTGCCGGCAAAACAAAACATACGGGAGGAAATGCGATGTCTGACGCAATGGTTGCTACACGTGCCTCCGAAGACCGCGGAACCGCCCAGCAAGTCGACGTCGCCGTGGTCGGCGCCGGCTTTGCCGGCCTCTATCTCCTGCACCGCCTGCGCAAGGCCGGCCTCTCGGCCGTCGCCCTCGAAGAAGCCGGCGACGTCGGCGGCACCTGGTACTGGAACCGCTATCCCGGCGCGCGCTGCGACATCCAGACCATCGACTACAGCTACACGTTCGATCCCGAGCTGGAGACGGCCTGGACCTGGTCGGAGAAATACGCCACGCAGCCCGAGATCCTGCGCTATCTCGGCTTCGTCGCCGACCGCTATGATCTCCGGCGCGACATCCGCTTCAAGACCAAGGTCACCGAAGCCAGATGGGACGAGAAGGCCGAGCGCTGGCTGCTCACCACCAGCAACGGCGCTCCGGTCTCCTGCCGCCATTACATCATGGCCACCGGATGCTTGTCGGCGCCGAAGCCGCCGGAGATCGAGGGCGTCAGGGATTTCAAGGGCGAGGTCTATTTCACCGGCCGCTGGCCGCATGACGGCGTCGATCTCAAGGGCAAGCGCGTCGCGGTGATCGGCACTGGCTCGTCGGCGATCCAGTCGATCCCGCTGATCGCCGAGCAGGCGGCGCATCTGACCGTGTTCCAGCGCACGCCGAACTTCGCGCTGCCCGCCCATAACGGCCCGGCGCCGTCGGACCGCATGAGCCTGCTGCAGAGCGACCGCGCCGCCTATCGCGCGCAGGCGCGCCAGTCGATGGCCGGCGTGCCCTACCCGCAGCAGACCGCCGTGAGCTGGCAATTGAGCGATGCCGAGCGCCGGGAGCGGTTCGAACGCGCCTGGGCCGCCGGCGACCTCGTCCACATGCTGACGCAGCTCTGGGCCGACCAGGCCGTCGACATCGACGGCAACAAGATCGTCCAGGACCTGATCCGAGAGAAGATCCGGGCGGCGGTGAAGGATCCCGAGACCGCCGCGGCATTGATGCCGGACGACCATCCCTTCGGCGCCAAGCGTCCTTGCCTCGATACCAACTACTACGCCACCTACAACCGGCCCAACGTCACGCTGGTCAATCTGCGTCAGGAACCGATCAAGGCGATCACCGCAAGTGGCATCACCACGGCCAAGCGCAGCATCCACGTCGACGTCATCGTGTTCGCGACCGGGTTCGACGCCATGACCGGCGCGATCCGCGCCGTGCATCCGATCACGGGGCGTGGCGGCAAGTCGCTCACCGACGTTTGGGCGCAGGGACCGCAGAGCTATCTCGGGCTCACGGTCGAGGGCTTCCCGAACTTCTTCATGATCACCGGGCCCGGCAGCCCGTCGGTGCTGTCGAACATGGCGGTGTCGATCGAGCAGCATGTCGACTGGGTGGTCGATCGCCTGGCAGGCTTGCGCGATGCCGGCTTCACCACGATCGAGCCGACCGAGACGGCGCAGGCCGGCTGGAACAGGCACATGGCCGACTGCTCGATGCTGACGCTGCACCGGCTCGCCAACACCTGGTACACGGGCGCCAACGTGCCCGGCAAGGTGCAGGGCCTGATGCCCTATACCGGCGGCGTCGGCCCCTATCGCAGCATTTGCGACGAGGTGGTCAGCCGCGGCATGCTGGGCTTCAAGCTCACCGGTCCTGGCGGCGCCGTGCAGTGCAATGACGGCGAGGTGGTGCGGCTGCAGCCGGACGTGCGGCTGGTGCTCAACCTGCTGGCCACGCTGAACCTGCCGCCGATCGAGTCGATGGGCGCGGAAGGCGCGCGCGCCTTCGTCAACGAGTTCAACAAGAGCCGGCCCGCGGGGCGGCCGATCGGCGAGATCGTCGACGGCACCCTGCCCGTCACCGGCGGCGCGCTGCCTTACCGCGTCTACAAGCCGGCAACGCCGGGGCCGCATCCGGTCGTGGTCTATTTCCACGGCGGCGGCTGGGTGCTCGGCGACGAGCAGTCGGACGAGCCGTTCTGCCGCGACATGGTGCGGCGGACCGGCATGATGTTCGTTAGCGTCGGCTATCGTCACGCGCCGGAGCATCGCTTCCCGACCGCAGCCGAAGACGGCTATGCCGCCACGCGCTGGATCGCCGAGCACGCCGCTGACCTCGGCGGCAAGCCGGGCCCGGTGCTGGTCGCGGGCTGGAGCGCCGGCGGCAACGTCGCCGCCGTCACCTGCCAGCTCGCGCGCGACCGCGGCGGGCCCGAGATCGCCG
>RXJC01000148.1 GCA_003963435.1 Bradyrhizobiaceae bacterium
CAGGAAGCCGAGCTGGATCGACTGCTGCGTCAGCGAGAACACGCCGGAGATGATCGCCTGCGAGGCGATCACGGTCGCGACCGTCGAGAAGGCGATGAGCGGATAGTGCAGCGCGTCGGGACAGAGCTGGAAGAACGGGTTCTCGATCATCGCGGGATCGGTCATCAGGAGCGCGGCCTGGCCGAAATAGTTCAGCACCAAAGCGGGCAGGCAGATCGCGAACCAGGCCAGCCGGATCGGCAGGCGGCCGAAATGGCCCATGTCGGCATACATGGCTTCGCCCCCGGTCACCGCGAGAAAGGCCGCGCCGAGGATGGCGAACGAGACGTGGAAATCCTGGTGGATCAGGAAGTCGAAGGCATAGAGCGGGCTCAGCGCTGCCAGCACCGCCGGCGCCTTGACGATGCCGTGGATGCCGAGCGCGGCGAGCACGACGAACCAGGCCAGCATCACCGGCCCGAAGACGCGGCCGATGAAGCCGGTGCCCTACTTCTGCATCATGAACAGGCCGATGAGGATGGCGACGGTCACGGGGACCACGACGGGGGCGAGCGAGGGCGCGTCGACCTTGAGGCCTTCGATGGCGCTGAGCACGGAGATCGCCGGCGTGATCGCGCCGTCGCCGTAGAGCAGGGCGGCGCCAATGAGGCCGACCACCAGCAGATGGGCGCGCCAGGTGCCCGGCTGGGCGTGGCGGGCGTGGAGCAGGGCGAGCAGCGCGACGATGCCGCCTTCGCCCCGATTGTCGGCGCGCAGGATCAGCAGCGCATATTTCAGCGAGATGATCAGCAGCAGGGCCCAGAGGATCAGCGAGGCCACGCCAAGCACGGCTTCAGGCGTGACGGCGGCGCCGTGGGCGGCGGCCTTGGCGGCTTCCTTCAGGGCGTAGAGGGGGCTGGTGCCGATATCGCCGTAGACCACCCCGAGCGCGCCCATGGTCATGGCCAGCGGCAGCGGATCGGGATGGTGACCGGAAGCGACTGCGGGCGTACTGGACAAGGGCGGCCCCCCAATGGGATCGCGCCCGAGGGGGCATTCCGCCGGGCGCGATCAGAACGCAGTCTGCGACGAGACGTCGCAAAACTCCATCGGGATTATATGACGCGAAGCTGACAGACCCGCCTACGGCATGCGGTTGGCGGTCACGAGGCGCGCCTCGCGGACGTTCGTCTTGGTGCCGGCGCGGCGCAGGCAGGACGCTTCGAAGTTCGGCCAAGCCTGCTGCGAGCAGTCCTTGCCGATGGTGCGGATGTCAAGCCGGTCGCTCTTGGCCAACGGCTGCGGCACGCTGGCCTCGACGGTCGGGGCAAAGCCGGGCAGCAGGGTGAGGGCAGCGGCAATAAACGCAGAGATGGCGATCGCTGAGAGAGCCTTGATCATTGACAGTCCCCTGTGATGCGGCCGCCTACGCCCAGTGTGCGGCCCGTCATTCGTTGACCGGATTAGTAACCATGGCGAGTTTCCGGACGTCTTCGCCGAGGCGGGAAATGGTTTCGTGTCCGCGCCCCAATGTTTCGTGGGCGCCCTGAGGACGAAACAAACCGGCCATCGCCGACCGGCCTGCGGGATATCTTGCCGGAAAATCGCCGCGGAACCCGCCCGGCTTGCCCGGCCGGGCGGGGCGCGGTAGGACGGGGCCATGCCGCGTATTGCCTTTTACCCCGGTTCCTTCGACCCCATCACCAACGGCCACCTGGACGTGGTCCGGCATAGCGCGTCGCTGTGCGACAGGCTCGTGGTCGCGATCGGGGTTCATCCCGGCAAGAAGCCGCTGTTCTCGACCGAGGAGCGGCTGAAAATGCTCCATGACGTCTGCGGGCCGGTGGCGGCCAAGGCCGGCTGCGTGCTCGAAGCCGTGACGTTTGACGACCTGTCGGTCACCGCGGCGCGCAAGCACAATGCGACCATCATGATTCGGGGCCTGCGCGACGGCACCGACCTCGACTACGAGATGCAGCTCGCCGGCATGAACGAGGCGATGGCGCCCGAGGTGCACACGGTCTTCCTGCCGGCCTCTCCCATGGTCCGCCCGATCACCGCCACTTTGGTGCGGCAGATCGCCGGCATGGGCGGGGACGTCTCGGCCTTCGTTCCGCCGCAGGTCGCGGCACAGCTCAAGGCAAAATTCGCCGGATAACGGCGCTTCCTTTTCTCTTCTCTGATCCGGAGTTGTCATGATCCGAATTCTCGCAGTTCTTGCCGCGGTTCTGTTCGCGGTGCCGGCGCTGGCGCAGCCATTGCCCGCCAACCTCGACAAGGCCAACGCCATCGTCATCGACAGCACCAAGGGCCGCATCGTCATCAAGCTGCGCACCGATCTCGCGCCCCGGCACGCCGAGCGCATCAAGCAGCTCGCGCGCGAGGGCTACTACAACAACGTGCCGTTCCATCGCGTGATGGAGGGCTTCATGGCCCAGACCGGCGACGGCCAGAATTTCAACGGCACCGGCGGCTCGAAATATCCGAACCTGAAGCAGGAATTCTCCAAGGTGCATTTTGCCCGCGGCATCGTCGGCATGGCCCGGCGCGGCGACAGCGTCGACAGCGCCAACTCGCAGTTCTTCATCATGTTCGCCGACGGCGGCAGCCTCGATGGCCAGTACACCGTGGTCGGCGAGGTCGTGCAGGGCATGGACGTCGTCGACAAGCTGAAGAAGGCACCTCCCGGCTCCCCCGGCGGCGCCGTGACCGACCCCGACAAGATGGTGAAGGTGCAGGTCGCCTCCGACATCAAATAAAACAGGAGAGGTTGATGGCGCGCTGCGGCGACAAGCTCCTGCTGGTTGCCGCGGTGCTGCTTGCCGGCCTCTCGGGCGCGGCCGCCGAGGATGCGCCGGTCAACACCATCCAGGACGTCTTCCGGCACCTGCGCACCTGCTGGAGGCCGCCGTCGCCGGCCAAGGCGCGCCCACTCGACATCACGGTCGTGGTGAGCTTTAACCGGGCCGGAAACATTCTGGGCCATCCGAAGATTACCTATGAATCCGCGGAGGCCTCCGACAATGACCGGCTGCAATACCGGATTGCGGTGATGGAGGCGTTGCAACGCTGCACGCCGGTGCCATTTACCGATGCAATGGCCGGCGCCGCCGCGGGGCGACCATTCGCGATCCTGTTCCGCAGCCGCAAGGCGTCACCTGACAAGACTTCACCCCCAACGCAAGAGAGACGAGCATGAGCGTCACCGAAAACACCCTGATCCTCGAGACCACGCAGGGCCCCGTCACCATCGAGATGCGCCCCGACCTCGCGCCCGGCCATGTCGCGCGCATCAAGGAGCTGGTGCGCGAAGGCTTCTATGACGGCATCGTGTTCCACCGCGTGATCGACGGCTTCATGGCACAGACCGGCTGCCCGCAGGGCACCGGCACCGGCGGCTCCGGCAAGAAGCTGAAGGCCGAGTTCAACAAGGAGCCGCACGTGCGCGGCACCGCCTCGATGGCGCGCGCAGCCAACCCCGATTCCGGCGACAGCCAGTTCTTCATCTGCTTCGACGACGCCCGCTTCCTCGACAACCAGTACACGGTGTGGGGCAAGGTCACCGAGGGCATGGAGAACGTCGACAAGATCAAGCGCGGCGAGCCGGTGCAGAACCCCGACAAGATCGTCAAGGCGCGCATGGCCGCGGACAAGGAATAGCGGGTAGCGGTCATTCCGGGGCGATGCGCAGCATCGAACCCGGAATCTCGCGCCACAACCTCGAGATTCCGGATCGCCGCGCTCGTTGCGCGGCGTCCGGAATGACGGTGGTGGTGAAACAAGAATGCGCACCGATCTGTTCGATTTCGACCTGCCCGCCGAGCGTATTGCACTACGCCCGGCGAGCCCGCGCGACTCCGCGAGAATGCTGGTCGTGGAGAACGGGGCGCTGCGCGACCAGACCATCGCCGATCTGCCGCAATGGCTGAAGGCGGGCGACCAGCTCGTCGTCAACGACACCAAGGTGATCGCGGCGCAATTGAAGGGCCGGCGCATCGGCCGCGAGACCGAGCCCAGGATCGAGGCGACGCTGATTAAGCGGCTCGACGGCTCGCGCTGGCAGGCGCTGGTCAAGCCCGCCAAGAAGCTCACCGCCGGCGACCGCATCCGCTTCGGCAACGAAGGCAAGGTCTGCCTGCTCGGCCATCTCGACGCCGAGGTCGAGGCCAAGGGGACGGAAGGCGAGGTGACGCTGTCGTTCTCGTTCCACGGCCCGGCGCTGGACCAGGCCATTGCCGATCTCGGCAGCCCGCCGCTGCCGCCCTACATCGCCTCCAAGCGTACGCCCGACGATCAGGATCTCGCCGACTACCAGACCATGTTCGCGGCGAATGAAGGCGCGGTCGCAGCGCCGACCGCGGGGCTGCATTTCACCCCGGCACTGGAGCAGGCGCTGCGCGTGCGCGGTGTCGGCATCGTCAGGGTCACGCTGCATGTCGGGGCAGGGACGTTCCTGCCGGTGAAGGTGGACGACACCGAAGCCCACAAGATGCACGCCGAGTGGGGCACGATCTCGGCCGAGACGGCGGAGCGTCTCAACAATGCCAGAAAGAATGGCGGCCGCATCATCGCCGTCGGCACTACGTCATTGCGCCTGCTCGAGAGCGCGGCGCGCGAGGACGGCACGATCGAGCCGTTCGCGGCCGAAACCGCGATCTTCATCACGCCCGGCTATCGCTTCCGCGCGGTCGATATTCTGATGACGAATTTTCATCTCCCAAAGTCGACGCTGTTCATGCTGGTGTCGGCGTTCTCCGGACTGGAGACGATGAAGCGAGCCTATGCGCACGCGATCGCGAGCGGGTATCGTTTCTATTCGTATGGCGATGCGTGTTTGTTGTTCAGGGCACTGCCGTAGGGTGGGCAAAGCGAAGCGTGCCCACGTCTTTCCTAGATGCGGAGAAGAAGAGTGGGCACGGCGCCGTGCCCATCCTCTTTTCATGACCGAGACAGTTGGTGGGCACGCTTCGCTTTGCCCACCCTACGGCACCTTCCGTTACGCCATCACCCGCTGCGGCAAGAGCTCGGCGATCTGCACCGCGTTCAGCGCTGCACCCTTGAGCAGCTGATCGGCCGCCACGAACATCGAAATCGAATGCCCGCTAGCGTCGCTGAGGTCCTTGCGGATGCGGCCGACCAAAACGTCGTCCTGGCCCGAGGCGTCGATCGGCATCGGGAAGTAGTTCTTGGCGCGATCGTCGACCACCTTGACGCCGGGCGCCCGGGCCAGGATGGCGCGGACCTGGTCCTCGGTGATCTCCTTCTCGCATTCGAAGGTGATGGCCTCGCAATGAGCGCGCAGCACCGGCACGCGCACGCAGGTGACGCCGATCGCGATCTTCTCGTCCTCGAAGATCTTGCGGGTCTCCTTGATGACCTTGGTCTCTTCGTCGTTGTAGCCGGTCTCGGGATCGACCGCGGTGTTGTGGTTGAAGAGGTTGAAGGCGTAAGGGTGCGGCATCACCTTGGGCGTATAGACCTGCCCGTTGAGATTGGCGCGGGTGGATTCGACCAGCTCCTCCATCGCGGCCGCACCGGCGCCGGACGCGGCCTGGTAGGTCGAGATGATGACGCGCTTGATGCGGTTCTTCTGGTGAATCGGCCACAGCGGCACCAGCGCGGTGATGGCGGCGCAGTTCGGGTTGGCGATGATGCCCTTGTGATCCCTGATGCGGTTCGCGTTGATCTCGGGGATCACCAGCGGCACGTTCGGATCCATGCGGAAGGCCGAGGAGTTGTCGACCACGACCGCGCCCGACTTGACCGCGATCGGCGCATACTTCTTCGAAATGCTGCCGCCGGCGGAGAACAGGGCGATGTCGACGCCCTCGAAGGAGCGCTCGGTCAGCTCCTCGATCACGACCGGCTGGCCGCGGAACGACACCGTCTTGCCCGCCGAGCGGGCGCTGGCGAGCGCCTTGAGCCTGCCGACGCGAAAGCCGCGCTTGTCCATGGTGGCGATGAATTCGGCGCCCACCGCACCGGTGACGCCGACAATCGCGACGACGGGATCGTTACTCACTTTGTCCTCCATTGCGTTGAAATCCAGACAACAAAAAAGCCCCGGACCATCGAGGGCGGGGCTTCGGTCAAGCTGATGCGTTTTAGTCGACGACTACGCGCGCACGCCTCCCCGGGCCCCTGGGGCCGTGGTGGTTTTGGTCGTGCGTTTGGTGGTCGTGAACATGGCCGCGACTTATGCGGCAGAGTCTTGTGGCCGTCAATGGCTTTTCATCCCCGGCCGATGCCGGGGAGCGAGGCCTGCCGCTATTTGGTGCGCGCGCCCGGCGGCTCCAGAATGACCTCCTTGAGGTCGTCTCCGCTGATGACGACGATCGCAAAATTGAGCCGGCCGCGTTCGCGCACGAGGCCACCACTGATCGCCTTGCCCGAGGCAGCGCGTTCGGCGACGCGCACGGCGTCGGCGAGGCGGTGCCTGATCGTACCGAGCGCTGCGAGGTTGTCGCGGTCCTCGTGGTCGAGTTCGGCGAGGGGCAGGGCAGCTTCGCCGCCGACGATCTCGCCGGTCGCCGCGTTGATGGTGTGGCGCCAGATCCGGTCGTTTTGCAGGGTCTTCACCCGGTACACCGGCACGCCGGTGGCCCCGTCAAAACTCACGTCCGCCGTGGTGGCGCCGGCGTGCCGGGCTTCGGCGATCGCCATGGCCTGGCTGATCGAGATCGACGAGCTGCGGAAGCGTTCGATTTCGCGGCTGACGGCCTGGCGGTCGGCCTCGGCATCGCCATCTGGATCGCTGTGAAGGGAAGTGGGCGTGCCCGAGGTCACGATCGCCCGCGCCGGGGCGGCGAGGAGAAGTGCAGGCAAGACGAGCGCCAGCAGTCCTGAGGTCCATCGTTTGGCTGTCGTCATGCTCGAAACCCTCGGCCAGCGAGTGTGCCGGATGATCGTAAAAAAATCGCGGCCGACCTTGGGCATCGGCCGGCCGCGGAGCGCCGGACCGGGATGGACCCGGCACGGCGATCTCAGCGGTACGGGCCACCTTTGGGGCTGGTAAAAAAGCAGCCCGCATCGCTTATAACTAAACCGTACCGTATCGTTTTGTTTTGGTCAATCGCGCCGCCCGTATCCCGATGGGGATAGATCGTGCGTTCACGGAATTGTCAGCGCGAGGGACGGCGGCGCTGCGCGACTTTGGTGTTCTGGACGCGGTCGGCAGGTCCCAGCGCGCCGGCCAGGAACAGCTTGATCGCCGCGCGCGTGCGCTTTTCGGCGGCCTTGATATCGAGAGCCGTTCCGAACGTCGCCATGCGGTGGGTGTGACCGACGACCACGTCGAGAAACACCTCGGCTGCAATGGTGGTGTCCTCGACGTCGAGCGCGCCCTGCGCCACCAGATGGTCGAAGAATCGCGCGGTGGTGGCGACGGCCTTGAGCCAGCCTTCCTCCTTGCCGAGCTTGGCGACGTCGGGGAAGTTGATGGCCTGAGCCGTCATCATGCGGCTGAAAGCGACGGCGTCGGGACCGCAGGTGAAGGTCAGCATCTCGCGCCCGATCTCCACCAGCCGCTGCTCGACCGGGATGTCCGCAAGGCTGCTGAGCTGCGTCTCCGCTGCCGCGGACAGCGGCGCAAGCCAGCGCGCGATCTCGCGCCTCAGCACCGCCGCAAACAGCCCGCGCTTGTCGCCGTAGCGCGAATAGACGGTGGGCTTGCTGACTCGGGCTGCTTCCGCGACCGCATCGAGCGAGGTGGCGTCGAAGCCGCGGTCCAG
>RXJC01000270.1:0-1852 GCA_003963435.1 Bradyrhizobiaceae bacterium
ATGTTCCTGGTGATGTCGACGTAGTTCTTGTCCATCGGACCCTCGTTAGCTGGATTTGGCAGTGGACGAAGCCGCCTCGCGCGGCGCGCGCAAGGCGATGTAGATCGCGGGAATCACCAGCACGGTGAGCAGCGTCGAGGAGGCAAGCCCGAACAGAAGCGAAATCGCCAGCCCCTGGAAGATCGGATCGAGCAGGATGGTGGCGGCCCCGATCATGGCCGCGAGCGCGGTGAGCAGGATCGGCTTGAAGCGGACCGCGCCGGCCTCGAGCACCACCTCGCGCAGCGACTTGCCGTCGGCGCTGCTGTGCCGGATGAAATCAACCAGCAGGATCGAGTTGCGCACGATGATGCCGGCCAGCGCGATGAAGCCGATCATCGAGGTCGCCGTGAACGGCGCCCCCAACAGCCAGTGCCCGATCAGGATGCCGATCAGCGTCAGCGGGATCGGCGTCAGGATCACCAGCGGCAGGCGAAAACTCCTGAACTGGGCCACGACCAGCACGTAGATGCCGAGGATCGCCGCCCCGAAGGCGGCGCCCATGTCGCGGAACGTCACCCAGGTGATCTCCCATTCGCCGTCCCACAACAGCGTGGGCCGCGACTCGTCGGACGGCTGGCCGTGCAGGCTGATCGCGGGCTTCGGCAACTTGCCCCAATCATGGGCCTCCACGCGATCGGCGACCGCGAGCATGCCGTAAAGCGGCGCCTCGAAGCGCCCGGCGAGCTCGGCCATCACCATGTCGGCGAAGCGGCCGTCGCGGCGGAAGATCGTCGGCGAGCCCTCCTCCATCGTCGCCTTCACGACCTGGCCGAGCTCGACCACCGTCTTGCTGCCTGGCAAGGTGTTGGCCGGCACCGGCGTCGAGGCCAGCGCCTCGTCCCAGACCAGATCGCGCTTTCCGAGATGCACCGCAATCTCGATCGGGTTGCGGTCCTCGCCGCGATGCGAATAGCCGATCGAGATGCCGCCGAACAGCGCCTGGATGGTGTCGTAGACGTCGCGCTGCTCGACGCCGAAGAACTCGAGCCGGTCCTGATCGATCGAGAGCCGCAGCCGCGGCCGCTTGGCGCCGATGGAATCATCGATGTCGACGATGAACGGCACGTCCGCGAACACCTTCTTGAGCTCGGCCGTGACCGCGCGGCGCGTGGCCGCATCGGGACCGTAGACCTCGGCGAGCAGCGTCGAGAGCACCGGCGGCCCGGGCGGCACCTCGACCACCTTGATGCTGGTGCCCGCTGGCGTATCAAGCGCCTTCAGCTTCTCGCGCAGCTCCAGCGCGATCTCGTGGCTCGCGCGCTTGCGCTCGCCGCGCGCGGCCAGATTGACCTGCACTTCGCCGAGCTCGGGCCTCTCCCGCAGATAATAGTGACGCACCAGGCCGTTGAAATTGAAGGGAGCCGGCGTGCCGGCATAGGATTGCAGCGAGGTGACCTCCGGCAATTGCCGCGCGATCTCGGCCGCACCGAACAGCGTGCGCTCGGTCGCCTCCAGGCTCGCCCCTTCCGGCAGGTCGACGACCACGGCGATCTCGGACTTGTTGTCGAACGGCAGCAGCTTGACCGTCACCGACTTGGTCGCAAACAGCGTCATCGACAGCAGCGTTGCGATGCCGACGCCGAGCAGGAATATCCAGGCCGACCGCTTGCTCCGCACGATCGGCGTGGCGAAACGCCGGTAGAGCCGGCCGAGCCGGCCTTCGTCGTGCTCCGCATGCGTCGAGGTAATCTCGCCCTTTGGGGCGAGCTTGAGCATCAGCCAAGGCGCGACCACCATCGCGACGAAGAACGAGAACAACATGGCCGCCGACGCGTTGGCCGGGATCGGCGCCATATAGGGGCCCATCAGG
>RXJC01000270.1:1902-13597 GCA_003963435.1 Bradyrhizobiaceae bacterium
ATATAGGGGCCCATCAGGCCCGACACGAACAGCATCGGCAGCAGCGCGGCGACCACGGTCAGCGTTGCGACGATGGTGGGATTGCCGACCTCCGCCACCGCCTCGATGGTCGCCTGCAGGCGCGGCCGGCCGTCGCGCATGCCCCAGTGCCGCGCAATGTTCTCGACGACGACGATGGCGTCGTCGACGAGAATGCCGATCGAGAAGATCAGCGCGAACAGGCTGACGCGGTTGATGGTGTAGCCCATCAAATTGGCCGCGAACATCGTGAGCAGGATCGTCGTGGGAATCACGACGAAGGTGACCAGCGCCTCGCGCCAGCCGATCGCGATCGCGATCAGGACGACGATCGAGATCGTCGCGAGGCCGAGGTGGAACAAGAGCTCGTTGGCCTTCTCGTTGGCGGTCTCGCCGTAGTCGCGCGTCACCGTGACCTGGATATCCTCGGGAATCAGGCGCGACTTCAATCCTTCGAGGCGCTTGGCGACGTTCTCCGACACGACGACCGCGTTGGCGCCGGCCCGCTTGGCCAGCGCCAGGCTGACCGCGGGCGTCCGGGCCCACTGCCCGGCGGGTTCGCGCGAATCCATCCAGACGCGATGCTCGATGGTGCTCGGACCGACGACGACGGAGGCGACGTCCTTGACATAGACCGGCCGGCCGTCGCGGCTCGTGATCAGCAATAGTCCGATGTCGGGAATGCCGGACAGCGTCTGCCCCGCCGCAACGCTTCGGACGATGCCGGCATCGCGGACCTGCCCGGCCAGGAACGAGCGATTGGCATCCTTCACCTTGGCCACGAGCTGCTGCAGCGTGACACCGAACAGCGACAGCTTCTCCGGATCGGGCTCGACCCGGATCTGTTGCGCCGCGCCGCCGGAGATGTAGGTGAGGCCGATGTCGTCGACCTTCATCAGCTCCGCGCGCAGTTTGTCGGCGAGCTCATAGAGGTCCTTGTCGGTCCAGCGGCTGGCAGCTTCCGGCTTCGGCGACAGCGTCAGCACCGTCACCGCGACGTCGTTGATGCCACGGCCGACGATCAGCGGCTCGGGGATGCCGACGGGAATGCGGTCGAGATTGGCGCGGATCTTCTCGTGCACCCGCAGGATGGCGTCCTCGAACTTGGTGCCGACCAGGAATCGCGCGGTGACCATCACGCGGTCGTCCTCGGTCTGGCTATAGACGTGCTCGACGCCGTCGATGCCCTTGACGATCGATTCCAGCGGCTTGCTCACCAGCTCCACCGCGTCGGGCGCGCGCAGGCCGTCGGCATTGACACGGATGTCGACCATGGGAACGCTGATCTGCGGCTCCTCCTCGCGCGGGATCACGACGACGGCGATCAGCCCCACGACGAGCGCCCCGAGCAGGAACAGCGGCGTCAGCGGCGATGCGATCGTCGAGCGGGTCAGCCGTCCTGACAGACCGAGATTCACGGCTGCACCAATTGGTCACCGGAGCGGATGCCCGACAGAATTTCGAGCCCGTCGGGCAGCGAAGGCGTCGGCAGGTCGCGGCCGCGCTGCACCGGCACGTCGATCGTCGCGTCCCCTTTCCGGAGCCGGACGTAGTCGATGCCGAACCGGGTGGTCACATAGCTGGAGGGAATGACGAAGGCCGGCCGTGCGCTGCCAGCGATCCAGACCCGCAAGCGATCGCCGACAAAATATTCGCCGAGTCCCTCGACGGTCGCGTCCGCGATGACACGACCCTCCTCGATCTGGGGATAGACGAGGTCGATCACGCCCGACTTGGCGGCTTCCCCGACGAATTCTGCGCCGTCGACGCGGATCTTGTCCCCCGCCTTGAGGAAGCGCGCGTGCCGCTCCGGCACGCGCAGCCGCAGTTTGAAATTCTGCTGGGCGACCGTGACGATGGGATCGCCCGCGAGCACCACGGATCCCACGGTGATGAGCCGCTTCAGCACGCGGCCATCCGCTGGCGCGAGCACCTGCCCCTGGTTGAGCTGCTCGTTGATCACCGCACGTTCCGCAGTCTTGGCACGCAGGCCGTTCTCGGCGACGTTCAGCGCGGTGCGCTGCTCGTCGAGCTTGATCCGTGGCAAGATGCCGCGCTCGACCAGCCCTTCGGTCCGGGTGAAGTCGAGCTGCGCCTGGTTCGCCTGGGCCTGGAGCGCCTCGATCTGCGCATCGAGCGATTTCATCTGCAGCACGAGCTTGTCGTCGCCGATGGTCGCGATCGCCTGGCCGGCGGCGACGCGGTCCCCTTCCCTGACATGAAGCTGGATCACCGTGCCGCCGATGCGGCCGCGCGCCGGAACCACGCTGATGCTCTCGACCGTGGCGAATACGGCCTTTTCGTCCGTGATCGATTGCGGCGTGACGACAATTGTCTCAGCCGCCATCACCGGTGTTCCCGACAGGCCGATCGCCGCAAAGGCGGCCAATAGGCCCAAATATCTCGCCCTACATCGCATGGAACGTTTCCGTGTCATGAGCAATCCATCACCACGCCACTGCGCGGTTCATTTCATCTGCATCGAAATGGGGCGCGTTGATCTTGCTCAAGGCACCCTCCCCCGAGCGCTCCTAGGCTTTATTTGGTCCTGGCGGACTTCGGCGCGCAGAACGCTTGGTAGAGCGTCTTCAGCACCTCGCGCGCCGGTTCGCTGGCGATCGAATAGAAGATCGTTTGCGCATCGCGCCTGGAGGTGACCAGGCCATCTTTGCGAAGGAGCGCAAGATGTTGCGACACCGTGGAGTCCCGCAGGCTCAGGAACTCGGCAAGCTCGCCGACCGACCTCTCACCGTCGATCAGCTGGCAGATGATCAAGAGACGGTGACGGTTCGAGAGCGCCTTCAGCAGCTCGCTCGCCTGATCCGCCGCCCGCTCCATGACTTCAACATTCATCTTCATACTTGCGTATATACGAAACTACGAATATATAGTCAAGCGCTGCACGACGGCCGGAACTGAACCGGCGAAGCAGCTTGGTCCAACGGAGGTACCCATGGCGGAAGTTGTCGTAATCGGAGCCGGTCTGAGCGGAACGCTGATGGCCTATGAATTGCTACCCCAGTTGCGAAAGGAAGACCGCCTCAGCGTCGTCTCGCAAGGCGCGGTCTATCATTTCGTGCCGTCCAATCCCTGGGTGGCCATCGGCTGGCGCAAGCGCGAGGAGATCGAGATCGATCTCGCGGACATCATGAAACGCAAGGGCGTGCAGCTGCTGACGCAGGGCGCAAAGCGCGTGCACCCCGAGGAGAACCGTGTCGAGCTCGGCGACGGCACGTCGATCAACTATGACTATCTGGTCGTCGCGACCGGTCCCGAACTTGCCTTCGACGAAATCCCCGGCCTCGGGCCGCAGGGCCATACGCAGTCGATCTGCCACGTCGATCACGCCGCGCATGCGAAAGACGCGTTCGAGAAGCTCGCGGCGAACCCCGGCCCGGTCGTGATCGGCGCCGTTCAGGGCGCCTCCTGCTTCGGGCCCGCCTACGAGTTCCTGTTCATCCTGGAAACGGAGCTGCGCCGGCGGAAGCTGCGCGACCGGGTGCCGATGACTTTCGTCACCTCGGAGCCCTATATCGGCCATCTCGGTCTCGACGGCGTCGGGGACACCAAGGGTCTCCTCGAAAGCGAGATGCGGGAGAAGCACATCAAGTGGATCACCAACGCCCGCGTCGACAATATCGCCCCGGGTTTGATGACGGTGGAGGAGTTTTCCGACAACGGCACGTCCCGGAAGGCGCATGAGCTGCCATTCGTCTATTCGATGATGCTGCCCGCCTTTCGCGGCGTCGAGGCGGTGCGTGGCATCGAGAAGCTGACCAATCCGCGCGGCTTCGTCATCGTCGACAAGCATCAGCAGAACCCTGCCTTCCCCAACGTCTTTGCGGTCGGCGTCTGCGTCGCGATCGCGCCCGTCGGCGCGACACCGGTGCCGGTGGGCGTCCCCAAGACCGGCTTCATGATCGAATCCATGGTGACGGCGACCGCGATGAACATCGGCGCCCTGCTCCGCGGCAAGGCGCCGACCGCGCAGCCGACCTGGAACGCGATCTGTCTCGCCGATTTCGGTGATTCCGGCGTCGCCTTCCTCGCGCAGCCGCAGATTCCGCCGCGCAACGTCAATTGGTCCTCCAAGGGCGAATGGGTGCACCTCGCCAAGGTCGCCTTCGAAAAATACTTCCTGCGCAAGATGCGGCGCGGCGAGAGCGAGCCGTTCTACGAGCGCTTCGTGCTCGACAAGCTGAACATCGCCAAGATCAAGGAGGTCCGAATAGACGCATGAGCACGACACGCCAGATCGTCTGCGGACATTGCGGGCGCATCAACCGCCTGCCCGCCGAGCGCGCACCGGAAGGTGCGCGCTGCGGCGCCTGTCATCAGCCGATGTTCACCGGCCATCCGATCGAGGTGGACGAGAACGGCTTCGACCGCCATGTCGCCAGCAGCGACATTCCCGTGCTGATCGACGTCTGGGCACCATGGTGCGGTCCTTGCCGTGCCATGGCCCCGATGTTCGAGCGCGCGGCGCAACAGCTCGAGCCGGGCGTCCGGCTGTTGAAGCTGAATTCGGACAACGCACCCGCCTTGTCGTCGCGGCTCAACATCAGCGGCATTCCGACGCTGCTCTTGATGCGCGGCGGCCGCGAGATCGCCCGCCAATCCGGCGCGATGGATGCGCGCAGCATCGTCGCCTGGACCGAAGCCAACCTGACCCGTTCGTAAAACGTTCGTAAGCAAAAGGAGCCTGCCATGAATGTCGATAAAGCCGTCCTCGCCTTCGCGGGATTCGTCGTCCTGCTCGGTCTCGCACTGGGCACCTATGTCAATGCGTATTGGTACCTGCTGACGGCCTTCGCCGGGCTGAATATGTTGCAGGCCTCGTTCACGGGCTTCTGCCCGGCAGCGATCGTGTTCAGGAAGCTGGGCCTGAGCAGCGGCTGCGCGTTCTCCTGAACGCGCGGATGCAGCCTGTGATGCGGGGGAATTTGCCATGACCGACGACACCTTCATTGAGGGACCTCTCTACGAGAAGCGTAGGAAGGTCTATCCGCAGTCGGTCCACGGGCCGTTCCGCCGCATCAAATGGGCGATCCTCTGCGTCACGCTGGGGCTCTATTATCTCTTGCCGTTCGTGCGCTGGAACCGCGGCCCCGGCCTGCCCGACCAGGCCGTGCTGATCGACCTGCCGCATCGCCGCTTCTATTTCTTCTTCATCGAGCTGTGGCCGCAGGAGGTTTATTACTTCACCGGCCTGCTCATCCTCGCGGCCATGATTCTGTTCCTGATGAACGCGGTCGCGGGACGGCTGTGGTGCGGCTATCTGTGCCCGCAGACGGTGTGGACCGACCTGTTCTACGCCGTCGAGCGTTGGGTCGAGGGCGACCGCCGCGAGCGGATGCAGGGCGACAAGCGCTACTGGACGTTCGACCACATCCGCAAGGTCGCACTCAAACACTTCCTCTGGATCATGATCGCCTGGTGGACCGGCGGCGCCTGGGTGCTGTATTTCGACGACGCGCCGACCCTGGTGAAGGAGCTCGCCACCTTCCAGGCCCCGTTCATCGCCTATCTCTGGATCGGCATCCTGACGGCAACGACCTACGTCTTCGCCGGCCACGCCCGCGAACAGATGTGCATTTACATGTGCCCCTGGCCGCGCATCCAGGCGGCCCTGACCGACGAATGGGCCCTCAACGTCACCTATCGCCGCGATCGCGGCGAGCCTCGCATGTCGGTGAAGAAGGCGGATGCGGCCCGCGCGCACGGCGATCCCGCCGGCGACTGCGTCGATTGCCATCAGTGCATCAATGTCTGCCCGACGGGCGTCGATATCCGTCACGGCATCCAGCTCGGCTGCATCCAGTGCGGCCTGTGCATCGACGCCTGCGACAACGTCATGCAGGAGATCGGTCGGCCCAAGGGCCTGATCGGCTACGACACCGACATCAACATGCAGCGCCGGCGCGAGGGCAAGCCGCCGCTCTATCGCATCGTGCGCGCGCGCACGCTGATCTATACGGCGGCGATCGCGATTGTTGGCAGCATCATGCTCTACTCGCTCGCGACCCGCAGCTCGATGAGCATCAACGTCCTGCATGAGCGCAATCCATTGTTCGTCCAGCTGGCCGATGGCGGGGTGCGCAATGACTATACAGTGCGCCTGCTGAACAAGGGCGGGACGAGATCGTTCGCAATCGAGGTCAAGAACCTGCCGGGCGCGAGCGTGCGCATCGCGGGCGTCGACCGCAAGGCAGACGGCCGGCTGATCGTCGAGGTCGGGCAGGACCAGACCCGGGAGGTCCGGATGTCGGTGCAGGTTCCGCCCGCACAGATGCCGAAGGCAGCCACCGACATCGAAATCGAAGCGACCGAGACCGCCAGCGGCCAGACTGCGACCGCCCGGGACCATTTCGTGCCGTCGGAGCAATGAGGGACTTGGCCCAGGAGCGATGCAGCACTTAGCAGTCGATCAGGTCTGGAAGTCCGTGGCGGCCGGCGCGTGCGGCAATGCCGCGCACTCCAGCGTGATGTTCCTCAAGAGGTGGATGGGCTGGCTTCCAACCTTCCATCCGTATCAGGACCTTCAGCACGGCCTCAGCGATTGGCTGGGCGGCCCGGTCCACCCCGCCGTGCCATGGGCGATGTCGTTCGTTAACGGCACGCTCGTGCTCGGGATCCTGTTCCGTTCCACCTACCATGTCCTGCCCGGGCACAATGCCGTGATGAAGGGTTTCCTGTTCGGCATCATGGGCTGGATCGCCATGGGATTGCTCTACTTCCCCATCCTCGGGAGAGGACCGTTCGCCTCCGACCTGGGACTCGGCGTACTTCCCGCCGCGTATTCGCTGGCCATGGTGCTCGCCTACAGCACGTTCATGGGCATCGCGTTTTCAGTCCTGCATTCCGAGCCGGGCCGGCTGTGGTCAACGCGCGGTTAACGCTACCACCCGAATTGAAGCGGCAGCCCAACGGTCTTTTCCATTCTTTGCGCTAAGGATGACGGCGCAAAACGGGCTGAGCCCGCGTGAACGGGGACGACGGGACGTGGTCGACATCGCGCAGCAGGCAGCGCTTCATCCGGCATCCGCAAAGGATGCCGTGGCCGCGCGCGTCCCGCTCGTTGCGATCGACCCCGGCCAGTGGCGTGCGCTCGCGCAGCGCGCGATCGAGCCGAACGGATATTATCTGCCCGCCTGGGAGCTCGCCGTCAGCGCCACCGCGCGCGGCCGCACCTCAGCCTCGGCACTGCCCGCGTCCGACAAGACATCGTCGCGGCTGATCGGGCTGATGCCCGTGATCTCGCTGTGGCAGGCCTGCAAGATTCCCCTGCCGGCGCTGGTGAGCGCGCATCCCTACGGCACCCTTTGCAGTCCGCTGCTCGACCGCGACGCCTCGATCGAGGCGGCCGACCAACTGTTGCAGCGGGCGCGAGAGGCCGGCGCGCATGCGCTGGTGCTGAACGACGTTGCGCTCGACGGTGCCGCGATGAATGCGCTCAACCAGGTGCTCGGCCGCAACGGCCTGAAGCCGTGCGTCCTGTCCTCTTACGTGCGCGCCAGCCTGGATGCGACGCAGGATGCCGAGACGCTGCTGCGCGACGCACTCGGCACCAAGAAGCTCAAGGAGCTGCGCCGCCTGCGCCATCGCCTCGAAGAGCACGGCCCTGTCACGTTCGATGTCGCACGCCGGCCGGACGAGATCGGGCCCGCGCTTGAGACGTTCCTGCAGCTCGAAGCCAGCGGCTGGAAAGGCAAGCGCGGCACCGCGCTGGTTCAGCATGCGGGCGATGCGGCCTTCATCCGCCGCGCTGTCCCGGCGCTGGCGGAGACCGCGCAATGCGAGATCATCACGCTTTCCGCCGGCACGACGCCGATTGCCGCCGGCATCGTGCTGCGCCACCAGGATCGCGCCTTCTTCTTCAAGCTCGGCATCGACGAGCGCTTCGCGAAATATTCACCGGGCGTACAGCTCACGCTGGAGCTCACCCGCCATCTCTGCGCCGACCCCGCCATCGCCAGCGCGGATTCGACCGCGAGCGCCGATCACCCCATGATCAACCCGATCTGGCGCGGCCGCTTTTCGGTCGGTGACGTGCTGATCCCGCTGCGGCGGCACGATCCGGTCGTGACGCTGATTCACGGCGCGCTCATCGGCCTCAACGCGGCGCACGAGACCGCGCGGGCTGTCGTTCACTGGAGTCGGAACCGGCGGACTATAGATCGGCGTCCGAAAGACCTGCCATCTTCATAAGATGACGCAGCAGCCCTGCCTTTAATGGCTTGCTGCCGTGGATCGGGATGGAAAGACGCACGATACTGCCCGCCTTGCCATAGATGTGATGGCTTCCGCTGACTCGAAGCAAGCTCCAGCCATTGCGCTCGACAACTCGCGCGAGCTCACGGCCGGAGACAGACTTCATACCGGCAATTCCAGAATCCGCTCAGTGCCGCCCGGCTCAGGCGGCGCGACCTCGACGGAAAGACACCCCTCGATCGCATCGCGAAGATTGGCCATCAGCTCATCCATGGTGTCGCCTTCGGTGGCACAGCCAGGAATCGCCGGCACCTCGGCCCAAAAGCCACCCTCTTCAGCTTCGTGTACAACTATCTTGATCTTCATGACGACCTCGCAATCAGAATAGTTGCCCAAGTGGCCGGCTTATACAACCTTCGTGGGCTACTCCGCCGCCTCTGCGTTGATCTCCGCCGAGACCTGGCGGATGGCGCGGGCGAGCAGGTTCGGATCCTGCGCGCCGGAGACGGCGTATTTCTGCGCGAACACATAGGTCGGCACGCCGGCGATGCCCTTGTCGGCGGCCTCCTGCGCGTCCCCCGAAACGCGCGCGACGTCCTCGTCGGTGGCAAGACGCTTGCGGACGTCCTCGGCATCGAGACCGACATCGGCGGCCGCCTGCACCAGCACGTTGACGTCGGTGAGATCGCCGCCGTCGCGGAAATACAGCTCCATCAGGCGCTGCTTCATCTCGGGCGCCTTGCCGATCGCCTCCGCCCACAGGATCAGGCGATGGCAATCGGTGGTGTTGGGCTGGCGCGCCACCAGCTCCGGCTTGTAGACGAGGCCCTCCTCGCTTGCCGCCGCGACGACGCGCCCGGCGATGCCCTTGTAGGCCTCGACCGAGCCGAACTTCTGGGTGAGATAGTCCTCGCGGCTGATGCCCTCGCGCGGCACCCAGGGATTGAGGAAGAACGGACGGAAATTGAGCTTAACCGGAACGTCCGGCACGAGCGCCAGCGCGCTCTCGATCCGGTGCTTGCCGATATAGCACCACGGACACACCACGTCGGAGACGACGTCGATCTGGAGCGGTTTCAGCGTGCTCATTCAGGCGCCTCCTTCGGGCAATACGGGTTGGTCGGAAGATAAGCCAAACCCGCCTCGAGGCAAGGGCGCCAAGGGGATCTAAGTCATGGCTGCTGCCATCTGCCTGAGCCGCTCGGCGGTGCGCTCGTCCGCCGGGAAGAAGGTTTCCAGCGCCAGCTCCGACAGGGTGATGTCGACCGGCGTGCCGAACACCATGGTGGTGGAGAAGAAACTAAGTATCTCGCCTGCGTGGCGCAGCTTGAACGGAATCGCGACATTGTCGCTCGACAGCGGGCCCGTCCGCGCCGGGATCGGATAGCTCTTGAGATCGCCGTAGAGCTTGATCAGTTCAGGATCGGCCGTCGCCTCGCATTGCCGGTGCAATCGCTCCAGCAGATGCCCGCACCATTCCGCGAGATTGACCGTACGCGGGGCCAGCGCCTCGGGATGGAAGGCGAGCCGCAGCACGTTGAAGGGCTGGCCGAGCAGGTGCGGCGGAATGCCCTCGAGCAGCGGCGCCACCATGCGGTTGGCGGAGACCAGGTTCCAGTGCCGGTCGACCGCGAGCGCGGGATTGGGCTCGTGCGCCTTGAGCACGAGATCGATTGCCTGGCGGGCTGATTTCAAGGCGGGATCCTCCAGCGGGCGCTGCTGGAACGCCGGCGCGTAGCCGGCCGCGACCAGCAGCACGTTGCGCTCGCGCAGGGGCACGTCAAGCCGCTCGGCGAGCTTGAGCACCATGTCGCGCGACGGCGCGGCGCGGCCGGTCTCGACGAAGCTAAGGTGCCGCGCCGAGATCTCGGCTTCGCCCGCGAGATCGAGCTGGCTCATGCGGCGGCGCTGCCGCCATTCGCGCAAATGGTCGCCGATATGGATCGGCTGGCTGCGTTCGGTCCGTGCCGTGGATGCGTGTGCGTTCATGGTCCAAAACCTATCATGCAGATTTCGGCCCTTCCATTACCCGCGAGGTAATCGAATTGGCCTTCGGGCCGGCGCATCTTCGGTTGCAACAGGAGATGACCATGATCGCGCTGCTGCTCTACCGGACCGTCGCCGACCACCTGTTTCCCTGGGCCATGACGCTCGCGACCCGCCTGCTGGCGCGCAGCCTCAACATGCCCGAGCCGTTGGTGCATTCGACCGGCGACTACGTGGTCGCGCAGGTCATCGCCTTCGAGCACGGCGTCGGCCGGAGTCTCTGTCCGTTCCGCCTCGCCCGCCTGCTCCGTGCCTGGTGGCGCGGACGGCATTGAGTTCCCCCCGAGCCCAACCAAGGAGAACCATGATGATCGAAGCATCCACCTTCCTGCGCCGCGCCCTGCTCGCCGATGCCGTCTTCAGCGGCGTCGCCGCGCTCGGCTTCAGCTTCGGCGCGAGCGCGTTCGCAGCTCTGTTCAACCTGCCGGAAGCATTGCTGCGCGAGACCGGCCTGTTCCTGATCGCCTATGCCGCGCTGGTCGGCTGGCTCGCCTCGCGCGCCTCGGTGGCGAAGGCGCTGGTGCTGCTGGTCGTGATCGGCAACGCGGCCTGGACCGTCGGCAGCATCGCGCTGCTGCTCTCCGGCGCAGTGTCGCCGAATATCGCCGGCGAGCTCATGGTCGTCGCGCAGGCGATCGCCACCGGCGTGTTTGCCGAGCTGCAATATGTGGGACTGAAGAAGAGCGCGAGCGTGATGACTGCGTGAGCCCTCTCGTGTCCCGGGCGCGCTGCAACGCTTTCGGCGCTGCTGTGCTGCGTCCGGGGCGCGAGTCGCGAGTGTGTTGCTCCGCTCTCTCCACGTCATTGCGAGGAGCTCTTGCGACGAAGCAATCCAGACTGCCTCCGCGGAGGGATTCCTGGATTGCTTCCGCCTTCGCCGAAGGCTTCGGCGGACAAGTCGCTGCGCTCGCAATGACGAGCGTGTGGCAACTGGATCGCACTTCATCGGGTCTCGTCATTGCAGACGCGCCTGACCGTTCTCGCGGCTTCTTTCGCCCGAGCTTTGCTGTTCGTTTCGCCCCATTGAAGGCCAAAGGGCGCAGGGAAGGCCGGGCGCCGGCGGCACCCGAGTCCGCGTACAAGGAAATGCACACGGGGTGGACTACAGGTGATGCCGGTCGCCCGGCCTTCCCTGCGCGGATGGTTTTAACGGTGTCCTTCGTGCTCTCCTCGGGGAGCGTTGCACTATTGCCCCCGTCGCCTTACGGCTGATCGATGTGCGTGCCGGTTGGTCGCTACATCGCCGCAAGTCTTGACGCCAGAACCGCGGGCGTCGGGACCACACGACTTCTCCGTCCGCGGACGGCCCGGCCTCAGCGCCCGGGGCTTAGTGTGCGCACCCCAGACCATCGACCAAACCGCTGTGACCGCGCCGTGTCGTATGCGGATCGCCTGAGACTCACGGTTGCCCGCCCTGTCC
>RXJC01000080.1:0-381 GCA_003963435.1 Bradyrhizobiaceae bacterium
GTGGCTGATGTGGATCATGTCCTTGATCGGCCCCCACACCACTCCCTTGGAGCCGGCATAGGCGCAGCCGCGAATGGTCATCACGCCGGGGATGGACTTCAGGTTCGACTTGACGCCGCAATCGGACTTTCCGGCCTCGTGCACGTTGAGATGCTTGGCACGGCGCTTGGCGGTCTTCTCCGGATAGACCTTCAAGACCTCGTCGATCAGTTGCTTGTTGCGCGCCTTGATCTCTGCAACGCTCTGGGTGGTTGCTAGGCTCATACGAATATCCCTCGGTTATCCCTGTGTGAACGATTGGACGCCTCAAGCGGCGCGCCGCTCTCGCGATCTCTTTCCGCGAGGTCGCCTTGCACAGGGACTTTTGCAACGAGTGTGCCA
>RXJC01000080.1:431-4980 GCA_003963435.1 Bradyrhizobiaceae bacterium
AGCGTTTGCCGAAGGCAAAAAAAGGAGTGATTGAAGGCAGATAGCCTTGATGCGCTCGATTGTTGCAAACCCGACATCGCATCATGCCGACATGCGCTTGCACGGAGACCTGTTCGAAACAAAACAATGCACGCCGTCGCCGGGCGACGGCGAATATGCATTTTCTTGCACGGACGCATCGACCCCGCCGCGGTACGGAGCTTGCTTGATGCGTCTCACCAATAACTCGAGGCGATCATGCAGCTCGAAACCGGATCTCAGCCAACGCCGATCGACGACATCATCGAGAACTTTTCGCTCCTCGATGAATGGGACGACCGCTATCGCTACGTCATCGAGCTCGGGCGCAAGCTGACGCCGTTTCCGGACGAGCAGCGCACTGACGCCAACAAGGTGCAGGGCTGCGTCAGCCAGGTCTGGCTGGCGACCACCATCGAGCGCCGGGACGGGCAGCCACTGCTCAGCTTTGCCGGCGACAGTGATGCTCACATCGTCCGCGGCCTGGTCGCGATCCTGATCGCTCTCCTGTCGGGGCGGTCCGCGCAGGACATCGCCGGCGAAAATCCCCTCGCCTTGTTCGAGCGCCTCGGGCTCGGCGAGCACCTGACGCCACAACGCTCGAACGGTTTCCGGTCGATGGTGTCGCGGATGCGGGCAGACGCGACCGCGGCGTTGGCTGGAGCCGTGGGATGACGGCAGTGCGTCAGGCGGCGTCGAACGCGGTCCCCATTCGCGCCATTTCGTGGCCTCGCATGATGACGAACACCGACCGGGCCACGAACTCGACCGTGTAGTAGATCTCGCCGAGGAAACGCCAGCTCTCGCGAACGACACCGGTATCGCCAGGATGCACCAGCGGCTCACCGACGTCCTTGTGCGGGTACATGCCGTCGTTCCTGATCACGGCCGTGGCGCGGACCGGCTCGCCAGGCGAAAACTCTCCGGTGAAGCGCCGTTCCATGTTGCGCAACGTCCGGCGCCGGTGGGCGTCGCAGACGATACGGGCCACGGGCCGCGGCTTTGCGGCGATCCGATCGCTCATGAGAACAGCTCCTGGGCCTTGACCAGGGCCTCGGCCAGCGCGTCGACCTCGTCCAGCGTGTTGTAGAGCGCGAACGAGGCGCGGCAGGTCGCGGTCACACCGAAGCGGTCGAGCAGCGGCATCGCGCAATGGGTCCCGGCCCGCACCGCCACACCGGAACGGTCGATCACGGTTGCGAAGTCGTGGGCGTGGGCGTTCTTCATCTCGAACGACACGAGCGCGCCCTTGTCGGCGGCCGTCCCGATGATCCGCAATGAATTGATCCCGCGCAGCCGCTCCTGGGCATAGGTCAGCAGGCTGCGCTCATGTCTGCGGATTCGTTCCTTGCCGATCGACTGGACATAGTCGACCGCGGCGCCGAGGCCGATGGCCTGCACGATCGGCGGGGTTCCCGCCTCGAAACGGTGCGGCGGCTCGCCATAGGTGACAGTCTCGCACGAGACCTCGCGGATCATCTCGCCGCCGCCGTTGAACGGCGGCATGGTCGCCAGATGCTGGTACTTGCCATAGAGCGCGCCGATGCCGGTCGGTCCGTACAGCTTGTGGCCGGTGATGACGTAGAAGTCGCAGTCGATATCGCGGACGTCGACGTCCATGTGGACGGCGGCCTGCGAACCGTCGACCAGGACGGGAATGCCGCGCGCGTGCGCCAGGCGAACGACCTCCTTGACTGGAACGACACTGCCCAGCACGTTCGACATCTGGGTGATCGCGACCAGCCTGGTCCGCGCGTTGAGCAGCTTCTCGAACTCGTCGATCAGGAAGTTGCCGTCGTCGTCAACCGGCGCCCATCTGATCACGGCGCCTTGCCGTTCCCGCAGGAAGTGCCAGGGCACGATGTTGGAATGGTGCTCCATGATCGAGAGAACGATCTCGTCGCCCGCGCCGATCCTTTCGCGGCCGAACGTCTGGGCCACCAGATTGATCGCCTCCGTGGCGCCGCGGGTGAAGATCACCTCTTCGCGCCGCTCCGCGTTGAGGAATTTCGCGATCTTGTCGCGCGCGCCCTCATAGGCCTCGGTGGCGGCATTGGCGAGGTAATGCAGGCCGCGATGCACGTTGGCGTATTCGCTGGTGTAGGCCTGCATCAGCCGGTTGAGCACGGCGCTCGGCTTCTGGGCCGAGGCCGCGTTGTCGAGATAGACCAGCTTCTTGCCGTGCACCTGCATCGACAGGATCGGAAAATCCTGGCGGACGCGGTTGACGTCATAGCTGCCGTTACTCACCGCCGGATGCATGGGATCATTCCCGTCCCTTGAGCCAGGCGAACATCGTCTGGGACAGCGCCTCGCGCAGATCGTCGCGCACGACCGCGTCGATCACCTCGCCGACGAAGGCCTGGATCAGCAGCGCCTCGGCTTCCTTTTCCGGGATGCCGCGCGCCATCAGGTAGAACTTCAGTTGGTCGTCCAGCGCGCCCGTGGTGGTCCCGTGCCCGCACTGCACGTCGTCTGCGAAGATCTCGAGCTCGGGCTTGCAGTTGGCGACGGCCTCGTCGGACAGCAGCAGTGCCCGCGCCATCATCCTGGCATCGGTCTGTTGCGCGCCAGGCTGCACCGTAATCCTGCCCTGGAACACCGCGCGCGCCTCGTCGTCCACGACCGCCTTGAACACCTCACGGCTCTGCGAGCCCGCGGCGGCATGATCGATGACGAGCGTCGTGTCCACGTGCTGGCGGCCGGACAGCAGGCTCGCCTGGTGGACATTGGCCACGGTGCCCTGGCCGGCGATTCTCAGGAAGAGCTGGTTGCGCACCACCGCACCGCCGGTCGTGAACCCGAATTCACGGTAGTTCGCGCCCGCACCGACCGAGGCCTCCAGCGTCGCAACATGCAGTGCGGCCGCGCCTTCGCCCGTGATCTTGATGTGATCCAGGCTGGCCTTGTCACCGACATCGACCTGCAAGGCCGCATTCACCTGATAGTCGGACCGGTCCGGTCCTTCATGGGTCTCGACCAGCGTCAGCGAGGCGCGGCTGCCGAGCTCCAGCCGCGATCGTGTAAACATCGCCGCGGGCGCGGCGCTCGTCGTCACGAAGACGAGGTGGATCGGCCGCTCCACGACGACATCGGCCGCAACCGTGATCACGACGCCGTCGCCGGCGAGCGCGGTATTGAGCGCCGCAACCGGATCGGTCCCAGCCATGCCGAACGGGAGGGGCATTTCCTCCGCCCCCAGCGCCTCGACCGTCGCTCGAATGGCCACACCGGCTTCGAGAGCGGCGAGATCGGAGAGTTCGGGCACGAACGCGCCGTCGACAATCATGAGCCGCCGCACGTCAAGACCGGCGAATACCGCCCCGGCTCCGCCGGCCGCGCTCTTGGCAGCCGCATCAGGCCGGGATGCCAACGGCTTGGCGTCGCGCACCAGACGCCGCAGATCGGTGTACTTCCATGCCTCAACGCGGGAGTGGGGCAGCCCCTGCGCCGCGAAACGATCGAAGGCATCAGATCGTACCGCCTCGGTGCTGCTGCCCCCGGGCAGGTCGCTGCGCGCGGCCGCAAACAGATCGGCAAGGCCGATTTCGGCGGCGGTCTTCACGGGACGGATCTCGGCGTTCATGGGATCACGCCGCCTCGCTCTGATACTGCGCGTAGCCCGTCGCCTCCAATTCGAGCGCGAGTTCCTTGCCGCCGGTCTTGACGATGCGCCCCGCGGAGAGCACGTGCACGACGTCGGGCACGATGTAGTCGAGCAGTCTCTGATAGTGCGTAATCACGATCATGCCGCGGTCGGCCGCACGCAGGCGATTGACGCCGTCGGCGACGATGCGCAGCGCATCGATGTCGAGGCCGGAATCAGTCTCGTCGAGCACGCAGAGTTTCGGCTCCAGCAGCGCCATCTGCAGCGTCTCGTTGCGCTTCTTCTCGCCGCCCGAGAAGCCGACGTTGAGCGGACGCTTGAGCATCTCGGGATCGATGCTGAGCTGCTTGGCGAGCTCGCGCACCCGCTTCAGCACGTCGGGCGACGAAAGCTCCTCCTCGCCGCGCTTCTTGCGCTGGGCATTCAGGGCCGTGCGCAGGAACGTCAGCGTGGCAACGCCAGGGATTTCGAGCGGGTATTGAAACGCCAGGAACAGGCCCTTGGCGGCGCGCTCATCGGGGCCCATGGCAAGCAGGTCCTCGCCGTTGAAGAAGACCTCGCCGCCGGTGATCTCGTAGCCCGGCTTGCCTGACAGCACGTAGGACAGCGTCGACTTGCCGGCGCCATTCGGACCCATGATGGCATGGATCTCACCCTTGTTCACGGTGAGGTCGAGCCCGTTGAGGATTTGGCGGCCGTCGATCTCGGCCTTGAGCCCGCGAATCTCGAGGAGCGCCGTCATCACACTTCTCCCTGCCTGTCGACTTCAAATGCCATCAGCCCACGCTCCCTTCGAGCGAGATCGAGATCAGCTTCTGCGCCTCCACCGCGAACTCCATCGGCAGCTGCTGCAGCACGTCCTTGACGAAGCCGTTGACGACGAGGCCGACCGCTTCTTCCTGGCTGAGCCCGCGCTGGATGCAG
>RXJC01000703.1 GCA_003963435.1 Bradyrhizobiaceae bacterium
GCAGCCGCCGGCGCGCACCGCGAGCAGGTAACAGGCCGTCAGCGCGAAGATGTGATAGAGCGGCAGCGCGCAGACGATCATGAGCTGCTCGACATGCGGCGGCGCGGCGAGCGCCGGCTGCAGCCAGGCGTCGTTCTGCAGGACGTTGGCGACGATGTTGCGGTGGAGCAGGGTGGCGCCCTTGGAGACGCCGGTGGTGCCGCCAGTATATTGCAGGAAGGCGACGTCGCCCGGCGAGAGCTTTGGCTTGTTGAAGGTCATGCCGCGGCCGGCGGAGACCGCATCGTTGAAGGAGACCGAGCCCGGCAGCGACCACGCAGGTACCATCTTCTTGACGCGGCGAACGACGAGATTGACGATCACGCCCTTGAAGCCGAGCAGGTCGCCCATGCTGCCGACGATGACGTGCTTCACGCCCGTCTTGGCGATCACCTGCTCGACGGTGTGGGCGAAGTTCTCCAGCACGATGATGGCTTCCGCGCCGGAATCCTTCAGCTGGTGCTCGAGCTCGCGTGGCGTGTAAAGCGGATTGACGTTGACCACCGCAAAGCCGGCGCGCAGCACGGCCGCGGTCGCAATCGGATATTGCAGGACGTTCGGCATCATGATCGCGACGCGGGCGCCGCGCTGCAGCCCGCGGCCCTGCAAATAGGCGGCGAGCGCGACCGACATCTGGTCGAGGTCGCGGTAGCTGATCGACTTGTCCATGCAGATGAACGCCTTGCGGTCGGCGAACTTGGTGAAGCTCTCCTCCAGCAGGTCGACCAGCGATGCGTATTGGGTCGGCTCGATATCGGCAGGCACGCCGGGCGGATATTGCTTGAGCCAGATACGCTCCATGGAAAACTCCCCTCATTAACCAGAGCCCGTTGTGTCTCGGGCTTGCCTCATTGCCGCCAGTATCGAGCCTGCCGGAACGGGTGGCAAGCCGTGGAGGCTTAGGGCAAAGGTCAGGGAGTGGCTACTGGAATCGTCGCAAACGACGCTGCCGCAGCTGCGAAGCGGAGGCCGTCGCGCCGAGCGGCGCCGTTAACTGTTGTTGGCCGGCTTGGCGGGAGGCTTGGTCGCGGCCTTGGGCTTGGCGGGCTTCTCTGCGGGCTTTGCCGCCGTATCGTGCTTGGCCGCAGCGGCCGCATGTTTGGGCGCCGCCGGCTTCGCTGCAGTCTTGGCGTCGCTCTTATCAGTGTTCTTGGCCCCAGCCGGCTTGGCATCCGGCTTCACCGCGGCTGTCTTGGTGTCCTTGGTACTATCCTTGCCGGCGTCTTTCGGCTTTCCGGTCGCATCAGGCTTCCTGGCCACGCGCGACTTCTTGCCACGCGGCTTGGACGTCGCCTGCTGGTCGGCATCGGCCGCGACCGCCGCGATCAGGGCGGTGCCGGTGCGGGTCGGGCCGGTATAGACCAGCACGGGCTCGGTCGGCGCCGGCGCCGAGGCCATCAGTTCGGAAGCCTTCATCAGGGGGGGCTGCAGGCCTGCGGTGAAGAAGGTCACCTGGGCTTCGCCGCCGGTCGCGGAGGCCGACCCGGTGCTGCCGCCATTGGCCGCAATCAGCGCATCGTCGTCGTCGCTGGCCGGCCGCTTGCGGTGCGGCCCGCACATCTCGTCGCGAAGGTTCGGCGGCGAGGCGTCGACCGGTACGAGGTTCTCGACCGTGCCGAGCGAAGGGCGCAGCCAGGTCAGATTGTCCTGGGCGAAGCCGCGCTCCAGCAGCTGTGCCGCCTTCACCGCGCGCGCGGTGCCGGAGCTGGAGCCGAGCACCACCGCGATCAGCCGGCGGCCGTTGCGCGTGGCCGATGCGACGAGATTGTAGCCGGAGGCGCAGATGAAGCCGGTCTTGAAACCGTCGGCGCCGGGATAGCGGCCGATCAGCTTGTTGAAATTGCCGGTGACGCGCTTGCCGAAGCGGATCGCCGGGATGTGCACGAAATATTCGTATTCGGGCAGGTCGCGCAGGAACGAGCGCGCGAGGATGCCGAGGTCGCGCGCCGAGGTGATCTGGCCGTCGGCGGGCAGGCCGTTCGGATTGACGTAGCTGGTCTGCGTCATGCCGAGCTTCTTCGCGGTGTCGTTCATCATCGCGGAGAAGCCGTCGATCGAGCCGCCGACCCCTTCGGCCAGCACCACGGCCATGTCGTTCGCCGACTTGACCATCATCATCTTCAGCGCGTTGTCGACGGTGAGCTGCGTTCCCGGACGGAACCCCATCTTCGAGGGCGATTGCGAGGCGGCCGTCGGCGACACCGTGAGCAGCGTGTCGAGCGTCAGCCGGCCGTCCTTGACCGCCTTCAGCGTCACATAGGCCGTCATGATCTTGGTGACGGAGGCCGGATACCAGGGAACCGTCGCATTCTCGGCCTGCAGCACCTTGCCGCTATCGGCCTCGATCAGCAGCAGCGCTTCGGCGCTCGCCGCGCGCGGCGCAAGCAGCGCGGCACATGCGAGGCTCAGAGCGAGCAGGTTGAACAAGGATTTGCGAAGCAGCGGGCGTAGGGCGTGCACTATCCGATTCCGGTCCTTGGAGATCCGCCTGATACGGTTCGGCTCTCGTGATCTGATTGTCGGTTCTGAAATCCGGCGCCGCCGCTTGCGGCGCCGCAAACCTATACCGGCTGGTGCGTCGAGAACAGGGGGCTGGGTGCGGTATTCCGCAATGAAATAGGCCGAATTTCGACGATGCTGTGGGGACTTGCTACGGCGATTTGGCCGCCGTCGCGGCAGCCTCAGCCGCCGTCACGCTGGCCCGTGCGCTCGTTTGAGCATTTTCTTGCACCATGAACTGAGCCCTGGCGAGCTCGGCAAAATGGCCGCCTTTGGCCACGAGTTCATCGAAAGTTCCGCTTTCGATCACGCGGCCGTTCTCGAATACCAGGATCCGCGTGGCATTGCGGATGGTGGAGAGCCGATGGGCGATCACGAAGGTGGTGCGGCCCTTCATCACTTCGTCGAGAGCGGCATTCACCTTGGCCTCGGTGACGGCGTCGAGCGCGGAAGTGGCTTCGTCCAGGATCAGGATCGGCGGATCCTTCAAAAGCGCGCGGGCGATCGACAGACGCTGCCGCTCGCCGCCGGACAGCATGCGGCCGCGCTCGCCGGCATTGGTCTCGAACCCGCCGCTGCGCTCGATGAATTCGAGCGCCTGCGCGCGCTCGGCCGCCTTGCGCAGCTCGGCCTCGGTCGCGTCCGGCTTGCCGACACGTAAGTTCTCCGCGATCGAACGGTTGAACAGCAGCGCTTCCTGGAACACGACGCCGATGTTCCGTCGCAGCGAGGTCAGCGTCACGCCGCGCACGTCCATGCCGTCGATCTTGATGAAGCCGGATTGCGGATCGAAGGCGCGATGCAGCAGCGCAATCGCGGTCGACTTGCCGGCACCGGTCGGACCGACCAGCGCGATGGTCTGGCCGGGCAGCGCGGTGAAGGTGAGGTCCTCGATCGCCGGCCGCTTGCCGTCATAGGAGAAGGTGACGTCGTTGAACTCGACCAGGCCGGACAGCCTGCCGGCGTCGATCGCGTCGGGCCGGTCGTGCACCGCGGGCACGGCGTCGAGCACATTGAAGAACTCGCGCAGGCGCGGCGCTTCCATGAACACGTTGTTGATGAAGCTCACGACCTGCTCGAGCTTCTGGATCAGGAGCGTGGCAAAACTCACGAACATCACGATCTCGCCGACCGAGGTGAGCCCCTGGTCGTGCAGCGCGATGCCGAACGTGAAGATCGCCAGCACCGTGATGGTGGTGGAGGCGCGCGTGATGACGGTGACGAGCGCCCACCACGACAGCACCGGCATCTGCGCGGCCAGCAGCTCGTCGGCGACCGAGCGCAGTCCTTTCACTTCGGATTCGACGCGGACGAAGCTCTGCACCAGCGCGACGTTGCCGAGTGCATCGGAGGCGCGCGCGGACAGCTCGCTGTAGTGCTCCTCGACCTCCATCTGCATGCCGAAGGTCCGGCGCACCACGAAGGTCGTCAGTGCGGTGAAGACGATGCAGAGCACGAACAAGAGGATCGCGAGCCGCCAGTTCAGGTATAGCGACAGCGGCAGCAGCACCACGACCGAGAGGATCGCGGCAAAGTGCTCGCGGAAGAAGCCGAGCCACAGCCGCCACAGTGCGTCGGTGCCGTTGAGCATCACCTTCATCAGCCGGCCCGAATGGGTGCCGGAGTGGAAAGTCAGCGGCAGTTGCAGGATGTGCTCGAAATAGTCCGTCAGGACCGCCTGGCGCTGGCGGTGCGAAAGCCGGTCGGCCTGCAGGGCCACCAGCGCGCTGCACAGGATGGTGAAGAGCCCGAACGCGACCCAGGCCGCCAGGAACGGCCAGGCCGAGTTGGAGCCGGCTACCGTCTTGCCGGAGAGCACGTCGACGATCCGACCGAACAGCACGGGCTCGGCGAATTGCGTGCCCGCCAGCAGCAGATTGGCGACCGCGAGCAGCCAGCCCAGCCGCGCCTCCTTGCCGAGCAGCTCGAGAACGCGGGTGTAGAGACGGAGGATGGACATGCGGACGACGAACTCGAGCGGATAACGGAGCCAGTATTCTAAGCAGGGATCGCGCGCGAGATATAGCGGAAGCTGGCAGTTTTTCTCAATTGATCAGCCGCGCCGCGACCGGCGGCAGGAACCGGTCGTCGAAG
>RXJC01000022.1 GCA_003963435.1 Bradyrhizobiaceae bacterium
CGGCGCCGCTCGTCAGCATCTCCGTATAAAGCAGCGCCCGCCGCGTCAGATGACGGTGGAACACCCGGCAATGCCGGTCGGTCCAGTCCATCATCGGGGCCACGGAAAAGCGATAGTCTTGATATTTCAATCGTTTATCCTATCCTCTCAATGGGATGGAAGGAGAACGTGTGCACTCCAAACTAGCCGAAATTGCACACGCTTGTACTCGTTTTGACCTCCCGGTGCACACATAGTGCACACGCGTGGCGACCTTCACTCACTTGGGATCGGGAAACTGGCGCGTGCAAGTCCGCCGCAAGAACCGTTATGGGGCCGAGACTTTCCGTCGGCGCAAGGACGGCGAAGAATGGGCGCTCGAGATGGAGCGTAACATCGACCGCAATGGATCGCCCAAACCAGGTGGTGCGGGACGTTCGCACATTTGGCGATCTGATTGATCTGCACGACGAAGACATGCGCGAGGGTGGTAAGCCCCCTCGCCGGTCAGAAGCTGCTGTGATGGCGTCGCTCAAGGCTGAGCTCGGCCGTGTGAAGCTGCCCGCGCTCAATCGAGAGCGGCTGATCGAGCTTGGGAGAAAGCGGGCCAAGCAAGGCGCTGGTCCAGGGACGTTGGCGATCGATTTTTCTTTTATCCTTTGCGACCAAACCTTGTCAGTCAGCCAACTGACTCCATTTTGCCATAAGGTTGTCAGTGGGCTACGTTTGCATGGTTGCTTATCAGTGCGCCTTCGCCTTCGCCTTCGTCGGTCTCTCTTCTCGCGTGCGCTGCAATCTTTGACGCGCCGTGCGGCCGTTGCAATCTAAGTGCATAATTGGCTGCAGCCGTTAGCCAGGTCTCGATCTCATCCTGCGCGCCCAGATTAGACACTCGCTCAAATCCAAATTGGGGAGGCAACCTTTGATCCAGAGCCAACTCAAAGCGTTCGGCGATCACCGACAAGATCGCATTCTCTAACATCTCACGAAACCGGCTTCATGTGCTGGCGACCTGGAGATCAACATCACGTGCGCCTGGTGGCCAGCTCTTCGAGAAGCGCTACGGTGATCGTCAGGCTCCGGCTCGGCGGAGTCATCTGACGGCCCACCTCCCGCGCTCGAGCGACGCATCTTGGCCCCAGAATGGTCTGCAAGTCATGGCGGAGGGTCGCTTGCGTCGTTCCGGAGAAGCGACGCGAGGTGCCGACCGCGAGGCGTTTGATCTGTTTCGCCCATACCGGTTGGTCGGCCCCAATCCAGAGTACAAGAGTTGGAACGCCGGAGCGCACGCTCGCGGCCGTTGTGCCGGAGCCGCCATGGTGAACGATGGCGCGGCAGCGCGGTAGGACCGCGGCGTGATTGACCGAGGGCACGATCATGACTTCCTGTGTGGGTGCAGTGCTTCCAAGGGGCAGGACGCCGGAACAGATCAGTGCTCGCTCGCCGAGCTCCCGGCACGCATTTGCGATCATGGCAACAGTCTCGGCCGGCCTGTCGACCGGCATGCTGCCGAACCCAAAGTAGATTGGCGGGCGGCCGGCACCGATCCAGGAATCCACGGCATCATCGAGGTCAGTTGCCGATTGCAGGGTCATCGTGCCCACCAACGGTCTCTTCCCGCCCCATTCCGCCTCGAGTCCAGGAAAGAACACCTTGTCATAGGCTTGAATCTCCAGCGCGCCGGATTCGACCATATGACGTACGGCACGGATACTGGAACGCGGAAGCCCCAGGGCCCGGCGCTGTTCATCATAGGCCGGCCGCAACAGGCGCCAGTGCGACCACTCGGCGAGCGACCACACGGATTCCACCAGTCCCGGTGCCAATCGAACCGGCAGGATGTGATTGTTCGCCCTGACTGGGAAGTAATGCAGGGCGGCAAACGGCACCCCCTGGGCCTCGGCAACATTGGCGGCCAGTTCCTGATAGGTCGTACCGCTCAGAATCACATCGGCGCCGGCTGCCAATCCAGTGAGAGCGGCGCTCATGTCCGCCCAGCTATCAACGAGGTACTCGCGCGCCTGGCGCAGCACCTTGACCGGATTGCGCAACTTGAACCAATCGTGGAAAACCTCAGCCTGAAGCTGGCGCTGGGAATCGGGACCGTACGAATTCACCGAACCAACGCCGGCCGACTCGGCGAATCCGACGAGATTGGGAGGCACGGCCATCCTGACGTCGTGACCGCGGCGCTGCAGCTCAAGTGCCACCGCAGTCGCAGGCTCGACGTCTCCTCGTGTCCCGTGCACTGCGATGGCAAACTTGATGGTCCCGCTCCGGTTTTCGCGGTCTCGAGGATGGCGGTCCGTCGGTGCGGCTGCCATCGGCTATGTTTAACGCCATGAGAAGATTTGGAGAATACGAACTCAAGGATGTCAAGCGCGGCCCCTTCATGCTAATTGACAGTGGTCAAGCGCATGGCTTACGGCTTTCCTGATAAGATATTTTCTTCAAAGTCTGCGCCGTTTTGTTCGGAAGTCCATGATCAAACCATGACTTTGCCCCAGGCCCTGAGCGACGACACGCCCGATCTGTCAGCGCTTGCCATCGACCGCAGCGCCGGCTCACGGCGCCGCAGACAATTCCGCCGCATCCTTGGGCGCGTCCTTCTCGTCGCCCTGCTCCTCGGCATGGGCGGCGCGACGTGGGTGTGGCGCCAGCACGTGCAGATCGTCGTTGAGACCGCGGTGGTCAACTCCGTCTATCCGTCACAGGCGCTGACTTTGCTGAATGCGACCGGCTACGTCGTTGCGCAACGCAAGGCGTCCGTCGCCTCGAAGGCGACGGGCCGTCTCGAATGGCTTGGTGTGCTCGAAGGCAGCAAGGTGCACGAGGGCGAGGTGATTGCCCGGATCGAGAGCAGCGACACAGTTGCGGTGCGCGACCAGGCAGCCGCCAACGTGCAGGTTGCCGAAGCCAACCTCGCCCAGGGGCGCGCGGAACTCACGCAAGCGGAAATCGCGTTCAGGCGCTCCGAGGCCCTCGGTGAGAAGAACATCATCAGCGACTCGACGCGCGAAAGCGCCGAGGCACGTCTCGCCAAGGCGCGCGCTGCGTTCGCCGGATACGGAGCTGCCATCGCAGCAGCGCAGGCCAATCTCCGCGCCTCCGAAGTTGCCGTCGGACAGACCCAGATCCGAGCCCCCTTCGACGGCGTCGTCCTCACGCGGCACGCCAACGTAGGCGACACGATCACGCCGTTCTCGCAGGCGGTCGACACCAAAGGCGCGGTCGTCACCATTGCCGACATGGACTCCCTGGAAGTGGAAGCCGATGTGGCGGAGTCGTCGTACCTGAGCATCCACGTGGGGCAACCGGTCGAAATCCAGCTGGATGCGATCCCGGGCGAGCGCTTCGAGGGCGTGGTCAGCCGGATGGTGCCGACCGTGGATCGCGCGAAGGCGTCGACCCTCGTGAAAGTTCGGTTCCTGCAGCGCGACCCGAGGATGCTTCCGGACATGAGCGCCAAGGTAGCGTTCCTCGAGCGTGAAGTTTCCGAGTCGGAGCGGAAGCCTGTCCTTGCAGTGCCGATGGCCGCCGTCTTCGAACTCGATGGGCGACAGCATCTCTACGTCGTCGAGGATGGCAAGGCCCGTCTGCGGAGCGTGGATCTCGGCGCGAAGGTGGGCGACCAGATCGAGGTCCGCAACGTCAAGGCAGGCACGCGCGTCGTGGTCCGGCCGCTGGAAGATCTCGTCGACGGGCGCGCAGTGAAGCAGGCCACGAAGTGACCGTGCTTCGCATCTCCGAGGCGCGGGCCGGAGAAGACGTGCTGATCGCGCTGAGCGACGTAAGCAAGAGCTACCGACGCGGCGCACAGATCGTCCCGGTCCTTGCCGGACTCACGTTCGACATCCGCCGCAAGGAGTTCCTCGCCCTGATGGGGCCCTCGGGGTCGGGCAAATCGACAATGCTCAACCTGATCGCCGGCATCGACAGTCCGGACCAGGGCTCGATCACGGTTGGGGGCGAGAACATCACGTTGCTCCCGGAAGCCGAACTCGCCGACTGGCGGGCGGCGAACGTGGGCTTCATCTTCCAGTTCTACAATTTGATGCCGGTGCTCACGGCGCTCGAGAACGTCGAGTTGCCCCTCACGCTCACGAGCTTGGGGCGGCGCGAGCGCCGAGACCGCGCGCAACTCGCGCTCAGCCTGGTCGGCCTCAGCGATCGCGTCAAACATCTGCCCTCGGAGCTCTCCGGCGGACAGCAACAGCGCGTGGCCATCGCGCGCGCGATCGTCACCGACCCGACGGTACTGGTGGCCGACGAGCCGACGGGCGACCTCGACCGGCAGTCGGCGAAGGAGGTGCTCGAGATCATGCAGCGGCTGAACCGCGACATGGGCAAGACGATCGTGATGGTCACGCATGATCACCGCGCTGCCGCGCATGCGAAACGCATCATGAGCCTGGAGAAGGGCGATCTTTCCTATCTGGTGGAGCAGCGCCTTGAGTGAGTGCCGGCCATGAGCCAGTGGCTCACGCTCGTGGCGCGCAACGTCTTGCGTCACCGGCTCCGCACGTCCTTGACGCTCGTCGGGCTCATCGTCGCGATCCTCGCCTTCGGCGTGCTCCAGACCGTCGTCAAGACCTGGTACGCGGGAGTGGATGGCGCCGTCCCTTCCCGGCTGCTGACCCGCAACGCCATCTCTTTCGCGCTGCCGCTGCCGAAATCCTATCAGAAGCGCATCAGCGCGGTCGAAGGCGTGCGGCGCGTCACCCACATGAACTGGTTCGGCGGCATCTACAAGGACTCGAAGAACTTCTTTCCCCAGTTTGCGATCGATGCCGCAAGCTATCTCGACATGTACCCCGAGATACTGGTTCCCGACGAGGTGCGGCGCGCCTTTCTGCGCGAGCGCCGCGGCGCGATCGTCGGACGCAAGCTGGCCAGGCGCTACGGCTTCAAGCCAGGCGACGTGATCCAGCTGCGCGGGACCATTTTCCCCGGCAATTGGGAATTTGTGATCTGCGGCGTCTTCGACGGCCGGGACCCCAAAACGGACACGTCGCAGCTCTTCTTCCGCTGGGACTATTTGAACGAAACACTCCGTGTGCGCTCCAAGGCACAAGCTGACCAAGTGGGCCTGTTCGCCGTGGACGTCGTCGGCCTGGACAGCGTCGCGGACGTCAGTCAAGCCATCGACGAGGTGTTTCGAAACTCGCTTGCGGAGACGCTCACCGAGACCGAGCGCGCCTTCCAGATCGGCTTCGTGAAGCAGACCGAGGCGATCCTCATTTCCATTCGTGTCGTCTCCTTCGTGGTGATCTTCATTATCCTGGCCGTGATGGCGAACACCATGGCGATGACGGCCCGCGAGCGGCTCCGCGAGTACGCCACGCTGAAGGCCATCGGCTTCAGCCCCGGCTACGTGGCGCGATTGATCCTCGCGGAATCCGTCTTGATAGCCTCGATCGGCGGTGCGATCGGCATCGGGCTCACGCCCCCGGTCGCCGCGCGCCTTGCCGAGCTCTCAGCCACGCTGTTCCCGACCCTGATCGTGAGCGTCAACACCGTCATGCTGCAGGCGCTTGCGGCGTTGGTAGTCGGGATTCTCGCCGCACTGTTGCCGATGCGCAGGGCAGCCCGTGTCAGCATCGTCGATGGTCTTCGGGCGTTGGGCTGATCATGCCGCTGCTGCTCTCCTACAGTTTCCGTAACCTGCAGGAGCGCAAGCTCACCAATTTTCTCACCGCGACGGGCATGGCTCTCGTGGTCTTCGTCTACGCTGCCGTGCTCATGCTCGACTCCGGACTCAAGCGGACGCTGGTCGCCACCGGCGAAGACACCAACGTCATCTTCGTGCGCCGTTCCGCGGAAGTCGAGATCCAGAGCCTGATCGACCGCCGGCAGGCAAGGATCATCGAAAGTCAGCCCGAAATCGTCATCGGGGCCGAGGGAGCGCCGCTTGTATCGAAGGAAGTGGCGGTCTTGATCGCGCAGACAAGGCGCAAGACCAGGCAGGCGAGCAACCTGTTGATCCGTGGCGTCGGTCCGGCCGTTCTGGCGGTGCGGCCGCACGTGCGGATTGCCGAGGGACGCATGTTTCGCCCGGGATCAAACGAAGTCGTCGTTGGCCGGGCCCTCGCAGGGCGCTTCGAAGACATCGAGATTGGATCGAGCCTCCGGTTTGCCCAGCGGGAGTGGCGGATCGTAGGTCGGTTCGACGCCGGCGGGAGCGGGTTCGATTCCGAGATCTGGGGCGACAGCGAGCAGCTCATGCAATCGTTCCGACGAGACTTTTTCTCTTCGATCACGGTACAGCTCGCCGATCGTTCCGCCTTCGACGCCCTCAAGGCGCGCCTTGAAGCTGATCCCCGCCTTACCATCGAGGCCAAGCGCGAGCGCCTCTTCTATGAGGAGCAGTCACGCCTGCTCTCCGGGTTCATCCAGGTGCTCGGGCTCACGCTCTCAGTGCTGTTCTCGCTCGGCGCGGTCATCGGCGCGACCATAACGATGTATGCGGCCGTGGCCAGCCGCATGATGGAGGTGGGTGTTCTGCGCGCGCTCGGATTTCGGCGCTCGCGAATCCTCGTTGCCTTCCTCGTCGAGGCGCTGCTGCTTTCTCTCATCGGCTGGGTTGTTGGACTTTCGTTCGCATCTCTCATGACACAGGTGAAGATATCGACGCTAAACTGGACGTCACTCTCCGAGCTCGCATTTCGGTTTGTGCTGACGCCCGGGATCGTGCTGCGTTCTCTCCTCTTCGCTCTTGCGATGGGCTTTCTCGGCGGTTTCCTGCCGGCCGTGCGGGCGGCCCGCATGAAGATCGTCGACGCGCTTCGCGTCGCTTGAGCGCGGGGCAATCGCTGGCCGCCATTCGCGGCATCTCCGCCGGAGGCTTCGATCAAGCTCCGCTTCCATCTGCTTCTTGATCAGTGATCGTCAGTTGATCGTCCCGCGCAGGCCCGTGTCCGCGAGAGCATCGCCCACGAATGGCAATAGCTCGGCGCGAGTCGTTACACGGCCTGGCATGTAACCGGACACGGTACAGGACAGCCATTTGCCGACGCGGTAGCAGCCGATGAAGAGAAGGCCACCGAGCCGTTCGAGCTCCAGTTCCGTGTAGCGCTCCAGAAGCGAAAGCTGCAGAAGCTGCGCCTCGCTGCAGGCGCGGTTCACGTCGGGCGGCAATTCGCCGACGAGACTGCATCCAACGGGAAGATCCGCCCCGAGCGCCTCCCGCTCCAGACGACGCGCCAGCCACAGCGGCACATAGGGGATCAGCGGAAACAGGGGCGACAGGTCATCGCCGTTGCGGATCAGCGAGGCCAGTGCAGCCTTGAGATCCCGCTGCAACGCGCGCGGATCGTTGTGGCAAGTATCGGGGTCCGCCATCACGGTGATCGACCGCAGCGCGTTGCCGCGCCGGTCGCCCGAATGACGGTCGCTGACGGGCAGCACCAGCTTCACGCGGCCCGACGGGTCCACGCGGCCCACCCGGAAGGCGAGCCGTGCCACGAACGCCATGATCAGCGTGTTGCTTGCAACGCCAAGATCCGACGCACGCTGTTGGCACGCTCCTGCATCGATGACCACTTGGACGAGCGGCACGTCCACTGCCGGCTCAAGGCTGTCGCGGCGTCCCGCGCGGGTATTCGAACGCGCCACCCCCTTGCGCGACCGCCGCGCGAGAGCCACCAGGGCGTGGGAAACGGCAGGCAGGGCGCGCAGGCTCTCGACGCTGTCGCGCGCCAGCATCAGCGGAGACCACCGCCAAGATGGGGCGGGGAATCCGTGGTCGACATGTCGACCAGCCACTGCGTCGACGATGGCCTGGCTGGCGGCCTCCATGTCGGCGATCGTGTGCGATACCAGCATCGTCAGCGCGCAGCCGCCGCCCTCCAGCGCCTGGACTGCGAGGCGCCAACCAGGTCCGCGCTCGGGATCCACCGGCAGATCGAGCAGCTTACGTCGCAGGTCGGGAAGAAGCTGGCGGGGGAGCGGATCGTGAAACCACGTCACCGGGCCCGGCGCAGGGTTCGCCACCCAACGATGCCGCCCCCAGGGCAAGGGTGAACGCTGCAGAAGGCGTCCCAGCAACCCCTGTGCCAGTCGCTCGCTGAACTGCGCCAGGACGGCCTCATCGATCGCGTGCGAATATAGCCAGGTGACCTGGAGCGCCGGCCCGCGTCCCAGCGCCCGCAATCCGACGAATGAAGCCTGGTCCATATAGCACAGAACGTCGTCCGCCCCGGCATCGCGCTCCCCGCCACGCCGCCCACGCCGTTTGTTGGCAGAAGAAGAGCTCAACCCTCAGATCCCCGGGCCTCTAGCTGCATGAGGCGATCGCCGCCCGCCAAAGTCTTGTTCCAATGATCCGGAATCCACGTGCGATAGCAGGCTCCCGTCACGCGCCAAACTCAAGCGTCTATGACCGCCTCAAGTCCAAAATCGGCGAGCGTTCGAGAAACCAGCAGGCGAAGCTCGTCGGCCGTGGTTGGCGTGGAGTGCAACTGGCAGGCTTCGATGCACATAGACACCTTCTTGTCGTAGCGGGAGGCCACGACGACGAGATGACCATGGGAACGCTCCAGATCCCGGCGTGTGACGTTGACATCGACGGCGCGTGTCAGCAAATGCCGGCACGGCGCGCCGTCGATGCGTGCGAGCCCCTCCGGCAGCATTCCAAGGTCGGAACAGCTTACCGGCAGCTCATCAGAATAGTCAAACAAGCCGTTCACAAGCGTCTTTGCCGAAGCGCGGGGCATCCAGGCGATGGCAGGGAGCAACGAAGTCAGCACATCGGTCTGACTTTTCCTCGCGCCACGAAGCAGAGCCCTGGCTGCATTCACAGGCTCCAGACTCCTGGTCAGCCCTACAGGCGCGACGTTCATCATATGAAATTCGATGGCCAGCGCTCTTTCGTCGGCCAGCCCACGCCTTCGGCTTCTTGGCACCAGCAGGCTGATATCGCCATCCGAGAAACGGCGGCGGCCCAGACTCGATGCCAAGGACGCCACGAAGCCCGGCAGCAATGTATTCATGCCACCACCAAGCCGCTGCTCGCACGCTAACCAGGCGCCAGAGTCGATAGTCACCGCAATAGCGGGAAGCTCCACGATCGTTGACGGGTCGTGAGCTGCTTCTGCTGCTGGCGCAACGGCCAAGCCCTTTGCAGCGGCGGCGGGCCTGTACCATTGCGCCCGCGCAATCCGAACCAGTGCGGCAGCGGTCTGCGGTGCGTCCGCGAGGATCTGCCAGGCGTCAGACAAGCACCCGGACAGCCGCCGACGAGCGCCTTTGGGCAAGTAGGGATTCGGGACGCCGGTGCCGTTCACGGCAGATGCGATGACGCGCAATGCTCCCATTCCATCGAGCACCAAATGGGATCCGACGATGCTCACGGCTGTGCTGCCATCGTCGAAGGCCTGGATCGCCATTCGCCCGGCGGGACCGCTGACAGGGTCTATTGGCGCACGCGCGTGCTGGTTTGCCCACTGCAGCAATTGAGATCGTGGCAGCGGGTCCGAATTCTGCTCGAACGGAACGGATGTCCCGGCCACCCAACGTGGCCTGCCCCAGGGCAGAGGTGACGGCTCAATGAGCCGATTGAAGGACAATGCCGTGAGCCGTTCATACGTCTGCACCAGCGCGGCGCCGTTCACGTCGCGATCATAGATCCAGAGGCATTGCATCAACTGGCTCCGGCCGGTCACCCGGAACAACTCGTAGGCAAGTTGATCCAGCCAGGCGAGGCGGTGCCGCGCGCGTGTAGGGGCGCCGGCCGGGCTCCTCTCAAGCATCAAAAAACTCGCCAGCAAGCTCGTAGTCGACCAGGAGACCTTCCACGAGCGAACGAAGATGCCGAGGCTCCGTTACCACGCCAGGCTGATAGGCAACGAAGCTCAGGGCGATATATCCAGGTATGACGCCGGCGAAGAGCGTCGCCACGCCCTGACGCGCCTCGATCGCGCCGCGCGCGACCGAGCGGTCGATGCCTCGAAAGCACATGCGATCGGCCGCATTGCCATCGATCTGGAGCATGTCCTTGGGCAAGTCGCCCAGGTTCGAACAGGTGACCGGCAGGTCGGCGAGCGCGCCAAGCGCCAGATGGCTGGCAGCCGAAAATGCGCGTCGCGGCACAAAGGGTACCAAGGGCAGCAGCGCGGCAAGTCGATTGGGCTCCTGTCTCGTCCGCAGCAGCGTGGTCCGCAGACGCCGCTGTAACGCATGCAGGCGCCCGCGCGCTTCGTCGACACGCACCTTGAATGTGGCGAGGGCGACGTCGTTCCCGCCGGTGTGCGACAGACCTTTGCGCTGGTTCACGGGGATCAACAGGGTCACATCATCATCGCGGATGCGACCGAGCACCTCGGCGAACCCCGCGGTTATCGCCGCCAGGAACGTGAGGCGGCTCGCACCGCGGCTCCGTGCTCTGGCATCCCAGACGGACGTAGGCACGCGTAGGAAGACCGACGGATACACGATTGTCCGGTCATCTTCGGTTGCCACCGCCGGCGATGCGGCGCGTGTGTTGGGCGTGCGCAGCGAGTTGGATGCCGTGCGAGCCAGCTGGCCGAGCGCTCGAAATGTCGCTGGCGCATCACGCACGATACGCTCGAGTTCGGCACCCAGCGCTGTCGCAGCGCGCCGCGCCGTCCAGACTCCCGGATGGACTGAAACACGACGCTCTCCACGCGCCGCCTCGCTCACCGCCATTGCGACCGTCAGCCCATCCGCGATGCAGTGCGACACGACAAGCGAGACAACCGTGGAGCCGTCGGTGAAGCCCTGGGAGGTCAAGGTCCATGCCGGCCCGCGCACGGGGTCCAATGCAAGCTCCACCTGCGCGTCGGCCCACGCCTGCATCGCCTCGGGCTCAAGCGGCTCCGCCACGGCAGCAATAGCAGCCGAGGGCGGCGGCGCGCTGCCCCATTGGTGCCGTCCGAACGGAAGCAGTGCCGGCCGGATCAGCCGCGCCAGATGACCATGCGCGAGACTGTCACGAAACCTCGCCAAGGCGTCGACGTCGACAGGCCGCAGGTAGCGCCACAGCAATTGAATGACCGCGTGCTGCCCGAGGGAGACGTGCGCCAGATAAATGGCCTGATCTGCGAAGGACAAGAATGCCGGCGACATGCTCGGCCCGTTCGCTGGAGAAGCCGTCGCATGCGTCATCGATCAAGACCAACATCAGAGCAGGTCGGCATCACTGTGTCGGCGGCCCGGCGACATGCGCCCGCAAACGCTTTGACGTATCGGCGCATCGATGCGCGGGCTGTCTCATTTGCGGGATAAGCCGCCGTAAGCGAGAGCCCGCGCTGCGTCCGGAACAGCCAGATCGCAACCTGCGCGGCGCTGCCCCGGTTGATATAGACCCGCCCATTCGCCTGATGCCATTCGCGGGCAATCTGGGCGCCGAGCGGAGAAACGTTCACATCCATATAGGATAGCATGACGCCACCCGTGGCAACGGACCCGACCGTCGGCAATCCGGCGGCCAGTTCGAGCACGAGCTCGACGGGCACTTCGGCAAGGCTTAGCCGTTCGTCAAAGTTGCGCTGCGCCGTCAAGGCAAGTTCAGGAAACGTTTGTTGTTGCACGTCGAAGTCGATCGGCACCACTCCCACGCACCAGCCGGTCGTCCTGAAAGCGTCTGGCGATCTTCGCGTCGTCGTGGGCGTGACGACACTGTAGCGCGAGCGCCCCGCCAATTCCCGTTCGGTCAAGGCCGCGCAGGCCAAAAGACCGCCGATCGCCCGGGCGCCGTAAGCATGGCACACCAACTCGAACGCGTCCATGACGGTATCATCGAGGATGTCCACATGCACGTACTCCGCCTGATAGCGATCCTCCAGCACGCCGAGCGGCAGCGCGAAAGCGGGCATCCGCCCGTTGTTTCGCTCCAGGAACGCGATCCATCGCTTCACCTCAGGATCCGCCAGCGTCATCGCGGCTGCCCGCCGGCGCTGATCTATGCAATAATCCAGATAGCTCCCTGGCGGTCCGAGGTGATGCGGCTTCTCGCCGTCGATCACAGCGCGATACGCTGAGCGGATCTCTGTCATCAGAAACGCTATCGCGGTCGCATCGGCGTGCAGATGGTCAATGCTTGCGAAGCAAGTGAACCCGCTCATGCGCTGGAGAATGCCAAATCGAAAGCAATCCCATGCAAACGGTGCTGGAGTTGCCATGACGTGCGCCTGCCAATCCTCCGCGCTCACGTCACCCAGCATCGAAGGCTCCATCTGGATGCCTGCGGGGGCTTCGAGCACATGCCTTACGATTGCTCCGTCGCGCTCTTCAAACCAGCTATGATAGGTGTCGTGCCTGCGCACATGCGTCGTCACCACATGGGTCATGGCTCTGAGGTCACACCGGCCTCTTTCTTCCCACACGACGACGAGCAGCCGCGCCATCACCTCGTGCCGCTGCTCACATGCACGAAAAGCGTGCAGATGCTGCTCCTGCTCGTAGCTCGGCAATACGCACGACACCGGCGCGCGTTTCGCATGCTCCATCGACGCAGCAGACGGACACCAGAGCGTCAGCACCGCCGGGGGCCCCGACCAATCGTGCAGCGGACGCAGATCAGTCAAGGGCATCCTCTCCGGCGGACAGAAATTCCTCCATGGCGTCACTCAGCGTATCGGCGAGTGCGCGCACGGTCGTCACGTTCACGGAACGGAGCCGGACGCCGGTGTCGGCCTCGAGCGCGATCAGCAGCTGGAGCGTGCCGAGTGAGTCGAGGCCGTAGTCGAAGAATGAGCGATCTGGATTCACCGTGCGGCGCAGGATGACACCGAGATGCTCGATGATCAGACGCCGCAGCAGGGCCGGCCGCGCGTCGCGCGGCGCGTGTCTCAACTCCAAACGCGGGCGGCGCGCCGGTTCACCCGCTGCCTCTGCAGTCTGCGACAACCCCGCTCCGAACGGGCTTCGCGCGGCGAGCGCCGTCAGCCACGGGGCGCCGTCGAGATGGACGTATGCGGCATACCCACGGTCGTGCCGCAACAGCATCTCGAACGCGTAAGCCCCGTCGCGTGGCTCGATCATTCGCGCATCGCCGCGAGCCGAGAGATGCGCACCGGCGCCGATATCTGCCCACGCCGCCCAGGCGATGGCCGACGACGGCAGCCCCTGGGCGCGCCGCCACTGCGTAAATGTGTCGAGCCACCCGTTGGCGGCGGCGTACGCGGACTGACCAGGCGAACCGAACAGTGCAGCAACCGACGAGAAACTGCAAAACCAGTCGAGTTGCTGCTTAAGCGTCGCCGCATGCAGATGCCAGGCGCCTTCCGCCTTGGGAGCCCAGTTTCGATGCAGCCTCTCCTCCGTGCCGGAGGCCAGGATGCCGTCCTCTACGACCGCTGCACCGTGCAGGACGCCTCGCAACGGCAGGCCAGTCGCCGTGGCAGCTTCGACAACGCGCCGCGCGGTCGATGGCTCCGCGATGTCCGCACTCATCACCTGAACCTGGGTGCCTCGTGATTTCATCGCGCTCAGCACGCTCGCCGCCGCGTCCGTCGGCTTGGAGCGCGCGTTGAGGATCACGCGACCGGCGCCAGCGGCAGACATCGCATCGGCGAGGAACAGGCCGAGCCCGCCAAGACCGCCGGTGACGATGTACGACCCATCGCGCCTGAACGGCATGAAGCGTTCCGGCGCCGCCGGCACCCGGAAACGACCGACCGTTGGAACGGTGAGCACGAGCTTGCCGGTGTGACCGGCGTTGCTAACAACGCGAATGGCGTCAGCCGCGTCGGCGAGGGGATAGGTCGCGATGTCAGGCAGGGGCAGCCGCCCCTCCCCGGCAAGACGCATGACTCGCGAGAGCAGCGCCTGCACGCGGGCCGGAGCCATCGTACACAACTGCGCAAGATCGACGGCAAAGAATGAGAGGTTACGCTTGAAGGGAGCCAGTTCCAGCCACGTGCCCTCGTAGATGTCCTTCTTGCCGATCTCGATGAACCGCCCCCCCGCCGCTAGGAGGCCCAGGCCGGCGCGCTGCGCCGCGCCCGTGAGCGAATTGAGAACCACGTCAACACCGTAACCTGCCGTGTCCTGCCGGATCTGCTCGGCGAATGCCACGGTTCGAGAGTCGTAGACGTGGCGGATGCCATCGGCGCGCAGCAGCTCTCGCCGTGCCTCGGAGCCAGCTGTTGCATAGATCTCTGCACCAGCCGCGCGCGCAAGCGCCACAGCCGCCTGCCCGACGCCGCCGGAGGCCGAGTGAATGAGCACCTTGTCGCCCGGCCCGATCCGGGCCAGATCCTCGAGGCCATACATGGCCGTGGCAGTCGTCGTGAGAATGGCGGCCGCTTCGGCATCCGTGACCGTGCGGGGTATCGCGACAAGCAGCCGTGCATCGCAAGTCAGATACGTGCCCCAGGCGCCCCCGCAGCAGAGCCCGGCCACGCGATCGCCAACGCGAAATCCCGAAACATCAGGCCCGACAGCGGTGACAATGCCGCCGAAGTCCAGCCCAAGCCCCTGCGCACGGCCATCGAGTGAAGGATAACGGCCAAGGGCGACGAGCACATCCGCGAAATTGACACTTGTGGCATGGACGGCCACCTCCACTTCGCCCCCGGCCGGTGCACGCCTCTCGAAGGCCGCCATCTCCAGGCTTTGCAGGTCGCCGGGCACGCGAATTTCCAGGCGAAGACCATCGCTTGTCGCATCGCGGTCCACCAAGCGGCGATCAGTATGATCAAGGGGGCTTCGCTGCAGTCGAGCGACATAAGCGCTTGCTCCGCGCAGCGCCGTTTCGTCCTCGTCCGAGCCGCTCAGCAACTGAGACTGCAGCAATGACGCGTCCGCTTGCGGGCTCACGTCAATATGCGTGGGATGCAGTGCCGTCAGCTCGGCGCCGATGGCTCGAAGCCACCCTCGCACACCGGCGTGCGCGAGTTGCACGGTGTCGTCAGGCAGTACGTGTTGAGCCATACATGTGACGACGAAGAGACGGGGCAGTCGCTCGCATTCCCTCAGTGCATCGGTCACGTGAAGCAAGCTGCTTATGTTCGCCCGAGCTACGTCTGGACTCGCCGGTTCATGACCGCGTGGCAAGACAACCACCACAGCTCCAGGGCGATGCTGACGCAGGGTGTCTTCAATCTTCTCGCGCCATGCGCCCACGCTTCCCGCTCCGGCGCTGCTTAGGATGCGAGACTTGAACCCCTGCTCGCGCAGCTTTCCATCCAAGTCCAACATCAAGCGGTGTCCCGCATCATCGGCGTCGAGCAGCAACCAGGCGCCATCCTCCGGCCTGACTGTGGCACGAGGAATGCTCCATGACTGCCATGTTACGTCGAGCAGGCGCGAGTTGCAGGCAACGGCATCGGCATGCTGTTCGGCTGCCCCGCTCCCCATTGCCAGTCCTTCGACACTGAGCAGCACGTGACCGAAGGCGTCGATCAGGTCGATGTCCACCTCGACGTGCAGTGCGTCGACCGCGACCAGGCGGGTCATGCAGTGGGCGGCTGCGGCGTCTGTGCGGTGCAGCCGGAGGCTTCGCACCGCGAGCGGCAGCAGCAGGCGCCCGTTTGTCTCCGAAACGACCCGGCGGAACGCTCCGACGGTCTGAAAGCACGCGTCAAGCAGCACGGGATTCACCGTGTAGCCCCGCGCACCAGTTTGGATCGACGTCGGGAGCCGAAGATCCGCAATCAGCGAAGCGCCGTCCGCTGACAGCGCCAAGCTCGGGGCCAGTGCACGAAATGACGGGCCGTACTGGATCCCCTGCGAATCGAACCACCGCCACACCTCGTCCGCCGCCACGGGCGTCGCATGAGCGGCGCGCAGCGCAGTTAAGTCGTACGTGACGGATGGCTTTGCGGAGGTGGCGCCGCAAAGCCTGGCGCTTGCATGGACCCGCGGTTGGCCCTTCGCCTGGCTCTCGAGCCTGAAACTCAACTCAAAGGGTCGGTCCTGCACTGCCGTGCAGACCAACGGCATCGATGGTTCCAACCACAACGCGTTGTCGAACGTGATAGCCTGCACTTCGACGAGCGATGTACCCAGGGCTGTGCGCGCTGCGGCGAGCGCCATTTCGCAGAAGCCAGCGCCCGGGAAGAGCGGCGTTCCGTTCACCCGGTGGTCCGCAAGCCAGGGGTGGGTATCGAGACCAACCTCACAAGCCCAGATGTGTCGTTCCGGCTCTTCGTGAAGTACGCGGTGGACGTTCAACAGTGGGTGCGTTGACGCCACGTGATGCGGACCTGCGACCGGCTTCGCCGGCGCAAGGAACAGCGGAGAGTGCGTCCAGGCCGGCAACGGCAGATCAAGCAGCTGGCTATCCGGATACAGGACATTGAAATCGATCGAGGCGCCTGCGACATGGATGGCGCCAACCAGGTCCAGAAGCCCGTTGGGCATGGGCTCATCGCGCGTCATCGACGGAAGCGCGCGGACGGCGAAGTCGGTTGCGGCAGCATTCTCCAACACCGCGCGGGTTACGATCGGGTGCGGCGAAAGCTCGACAAACACGCGGTGTCCATCTTCGAGCGCCGCCTGCACGGCCGGCCGGAAGCGAACCGACTGCCGAAGGTTGTCGATCCAGTAGGGACCGTCGCAAACGGGAGATTCGCGCGGGTCAAACAGCACGGTGGAGTACATCGGCGTGCGCGGATCGTTCGCAGTCACCTCGGCGAGGCGCTTCGACAGCTGCGCCAGGATCGGTTCGACTTGCGATGTGTGTGAAGCCACATCGACCGCGACCTCGCGAGCGAAAAGGCCCTCGGCCTGCCAGGCGGCGACGAGGCGCTGTACGGCCTCGACCGAGCCCCCAACAATCGTCGATGCCGGCGCAGCCAGTACGGCAATCTCGACGTCGTCAATCCGGCGCCGCGCAAGATCTTCGCGAACCGCCGCGGGCGTCATCCCGACGGCTGCCATCGCGCCGGATCCAGCAAGTGTTTGGCACAGCATGGCGCGATGACAGATCACCCGCACGCCATCTTCGAGCGAGAGCGCGCCAGCCACGACGGCCGCCGACACTTCGCCCATCGAATGGCCGATCACCGCCGACGGCACTACACCTTTGGCCTTCAGAGACGCCGCCATCGCGACCTGGATAGCAAAAATGGCGGGCTGGATCCGTCCGATGCCGTCGAGCTGCGCGGGTCGACACAGGGCGTCGGTCACCGAGAAGCCGCACAAACTCTGAATCAGAGGTTCAATTGCGCCAACCACCCCAGCGAAGACCGGGTCGACGTCGAGCAACGCCGCGCCCATCGCGTCCCACTGCGAGCCCTGTCCGGAGAATACGAAGACCGGACCGCGGCTGTCATGGTCGGCCCAATCCGCATCGATGGACTGATCGACTGCGAGTCCGCGCAATTGCGCTTTCAGATCGTCGAGCGTCCTCGCAATGAGCGCGTGCCGGACGGGCCGGTGTCCCCGCCTGCAGGCAAGCGTCCGCGCCACTTCACTGGGGCGATGACGACCGGTGCTCGCGTCCAGCCAGGCCGCGAGGCGCCCTGCCGAAACGCGAAGCGCCGCCGGCGAAGTCGATGACATTGGAAACAGCCAAGGCTGATCGTGTGTTTTGGCGGGCTCGGGCGAAAAAGATGAAGCTGGTGCGTGAGGTGCTTGTTCGAGCACGACATGGGCATTCGTGCCGGACATGCCGTAGGACGATACGGCCGCGCGGCGGAGTCCGTCAGCGCCGGTCGAGGGCCAGGGCGTGGTGTCCTTCGGAACGAACAGTCGCGTCTCGATCGGCTGGAGATGCGCCGGCAACTGATGGAAGTGAACGGATCGCGGCACGACGCCGTGTACCAGCGCGAGCGTCGCTTTGATCAGACCCAGGACACCCGCCGCCGATTCCGCGTGGCCAAGGTTGCTCTTGAGCGAGCCCAGGGCGCAGGGCGAGTGTCGTCCGTAATGCGTCGAGAGACTATGAAACTCCTCAGTGTCGCCGACCCGTGTACCGGTGCCGTGCGCCTCGATCATGCCAATGGATGACGGATCCACCTGGGCCTCGGCAAGCGCACGATCGATCACCGCGATCTGGGCCGCGCGGGACGGAGCCAGTATATTGTGCGTGCGTCCGTCCTGGTTGACGGCGCTACCGCGGATGACGGCGAGCACCCGGTCGTTGTCACGCAGGGCGTCGGTCAACCGCTTAAGCATCACGACGCCGCAGCCTTCGGCACGCACGAAGCCATCGGCACGCTCGTCAAACGCATGGCACCGTCCAGTCGGCGACAGCATGCCAAGCCCCGATGCCGAGGCGAATGACTCGGGCGAGAACATCAGCATCGCCCCGCCGGCAAATGCAGTGTCGCACTCGCGTTCAATGAGGCTTCGCCGAGCCGCATGCACGGCAACGAGGCTGGACGAGCACGCCGTGTCTATGGTGATAGCTGGTCCCCTGAGGCCCATCGCATGGGCAACCCGACCGGACGCCATGCTGAAGGGCGTTCCAGTGAAAGCGTAGGCCCGACTCATCGCCCCCGCGTCACGCGTGACCTGCATGTAGTCTTGATGCGAGAGGCCGAAGAACACGCCGGCATCGGTCCCAAACAGACGGCGCGGATCGAGACCGGAATGTTCGATGGCCTCCCAAGTAACCTCGAGCAACATCCGGTGCTGTGGGTCCATGGCGAGGGCCTCGGGCTCGCCGATGCCGAAAAAGCGATGATCAAAGCCTGACGGGTCGTCCAGAAACGCGCCCCAGCGCGAAACCGAGCGGCCCGCCACGCCTGCTACCGGCTCGTAGTACTCGTCGGCATTCCAGCGCTGCTGCGGAATCTCCCCGACGAAGTCGGCGCCGGCCAGGAGCGCACCCCACAACGCGTCCGGGGATTCGATGTATCCCGGGAGTCTGCAGCCGATGCCGACAACAGCAATCTCATTCACAATCAAGGCTCTATCTTAGGGAGAAGACTTTCGATCCAAATCAATACATGCGTAAACAGGTTATTGATCGGTCGATCGATCGTCCAGCCCACAGACGCCTTGAGGCCCCCAATCCGAGATTGGTCCCCCCACCCTGTGTATTCGTGGGGCCACCTCTGGCCAGGCCGAGCGAAGCGATGTCGGATCATTCCCGACCGCGCCAACAGGATAGGCTCTCGGGGCTCTCCGGCGCTATTCTGTCATTCCTGCAGCGCCTCCTCACGTCGCGCGCGGATCGTCGGCAGCATGATCAGGACGATCGCAACGGCAGCCGCGGCCAGCAGGCTGGCCGAGATCGGCGAGGTCAGCAGGACGAGGACTCGCCGGGCAGATTGACGACGATGGCCGTGGTCGAGCCGCCGTACTGCGCGCCAAGGCCCGCGTGCATGGCTGGATCGATCCCGAGCGGCAGGCGATCCGCGCTCGCGTCGAACTGATCCCTTAGCCGACGGCCGCGACACGACGGCCCAGGAGCTAGATCAGCGGAGCGCCCTGCCGCAGATTCATGTGGCGGTTGACGTCCTTGTAGAGAAGGTAGCGAAACCGGCCGGGGCCTCCGGCGTAGCACGCCTGCGGGCAGAAGGCGCGCAGCCACATGTAGTCTCCGGCCTCGACCTCCACCCAGTCCTGATTGAGACGGTAAACCGCCTTGCCTTCGAGCACGTACAGCCCGTGCTCCATGACATGCGTCTCCGCGAAGGGGATCGTGGCGCCCGGCTCGAACGTCACGATGGTGATGTGCATGTCATGGCGCATGTCGGCGGGGTCGACGAAGCGCGTCGTCGCCCATCTTCCCTCCGTGCCCGGCATCGCGACCGGTTCGAGCGAGTCCTCGTTGACCACGATCGCCTCGGGCGCGGCCAATCCCGGCACGCGCTGGTACAGCTTGCGAATCCAGTGCACCTGCGCCGGACCCGCACCGCGATTGCGAATGCTCCAGGCGCAGCGGGGCGGCACATAGGCAAAGCTGCCCGGCCGCAGCTCAGATTCCCGCTCTGCCAGCTTGAGGGTGAGCGCGCCGCCCACGACGAACAGCGCCCCTTCGGCATCGTCGTCCGGTTCCGGCATGTCGCTGCCGCCACCAGCGGCGATCTCCATGAGATAATGGGAGAACGTCTCGGCGAAGCCGGAGAGCGGTCGCGCCAACACCCAGACGCGGGTGTCGTCCCAGTGCGGCAAATAGCTGACGACGATATCGCGTTGCACGCCGCTCGGAATGACGGCGTAGGCATTGGTGAAGACCGCGCGGCCGCTCAGGAGATCCGTCTGCGGCGGCAGGCCGCCCTGCGGGACGTGGTAAGTGCGCGACGACATGATCAAGCCTCGTTATTCGACAGGACGTATCAGCTTGCAGCGGGGTTGAGACCGAGCTGCATTGTCTCGCTCAGCCAATATTCTTCGAGATTGTCGCCGCCGCCCTTGCGGTCGACGACGAGGAACGCGCTTCTGTCCTCGCGAACAAGGAGCGGATGGTGCCAGCAGTTTCGGGCATAGTTGACGCCCTGGTGGCCCTTTGCCGCGAACGCCCGGTAGCTCGACGGGACGCGCGGATCCAGGCAGACCACGACCAGCCAGTCCGCTCCGTTCAAGGGCATGAACATCTGGCTTCCGAGCGGATGGCGCTCCATCAGGCTGATCACGATCGGCATAGGCCGCACTGAGGCGACGAACCAGCTGATATTGACCTCTCCGCCCTCCGCAGCGACGTCGATCCTGGCTAATCCGTTGAAGCGCTCGGCGTAGCCCTGGTTGATCGACAGCGGCGTCATCCCCTCGGTTTCGACGACGTCTCCGAACGGAGCGAAAGCCTGTTTCGTCAAAGGCTCGATCGAGAGTGTCACCATCGCCAACCTCAAGCGCCTCCGCCTTCAAAGGGTCTGCAGCCCCGCGACCGGAGCATCCGCGTCCACCGGATCAACTCGCATATTCTCGACTGACGGGTCAATCTCGCCGTTCAGGATGCGATGCGCCTTGGCGTGATCGAGGTCGCCCTCCCACGAGGCGACGACGACCGTCGCAACGCAGTTTCCGACGTAATTGCCGAGCGCGCGGGCGATGCCGATGAACCAGTCCACCGACAGGATGAGCACGAGGCCAATCGCCGGGATGGCCGGAATGGCGGCCAGCGTCGCGGCGAGGACGACGATGGCCGAACCGGGAACGCCATGCGCACCCTTGGAGGTGAGCAAGGCGACGCCGAGGATGGCCAGAAGGTCGCCGGTGGCGAGCGGCGTATTCGTCGCCTGCGCAATGAAGACGGCCGCCAGGGTCAGGTAGATGGAGAACGCGTCAAGATTGAAGGAGTATCCGGTCGGGATCACCAGGCCCACGGTCGACCGCTTGATCCCGAGCAGCTCGAGCTTTCGCATCGTCTGGGGCAGCACGCTGTCGCCCGCGGCCGTGCCGAGCACGATCAACAGCTCTTCGCGCAGATAGGCCAGCAGCTTGAACAGGCTGAAGCCGGAGAGCCGCATGATGGTGCCGAGGACGACGACGACGAACAGGAACACTGCCAGGTAGAACAGCGCCACGAGGCCCCCGAGCTGCTTGAGCGAACCGATGCCGTATTTGCCGACGGTGAAGGCGATCGCGCCGAAGACGCCGATCGGGGCGAGCCGGACCACGAAGTTCATCATCTTGAAGATGATCTCGTTGACGCGCTCGACGAAATCGACCACAGGCCTTGCACGCTCGCCGCACAGC
>RXJC01000466.1 GCA_003963435.1 Bradyrhizobiaceae bacterium
CGAGCAGCAGCGCCATGCGCGCGACGTTGCGGTTGTCCTCGCCGGCCTGGTTGGCGCAGCCGAAGAAGACTTCGTCGACCTGTGCCCAGTCGAGATTCGGATGCTTCGCCATCAGGGCCTTGATCGGAGCGGCGGCGAGATCGTCGGCGCGCACCTTGGCGAGCGAGCCGCCGAAGCGGCCGATCGGGGTCCGCACGGCATCGCAGATAAAGACGTCACGCATCGTTGTTCTCCCTGAATGCCGCGGTTCGGCCAGAATTCTTCAATGACGACGGAGTTTTAGGAGGGCGCCCGCAACAGGTCAATTGACGGATTCGCAGGTGGCGTATTCGAAACTCCCCGAGAATGTGGCAGCAGTTCGCGACCCCCACTGCGGACAACGTGGAAAACCTCCCCTGCCCGGCCAAAGCGATAGGAGGGGGATGCGAAATTTTGTAGGTTGCGCCGCCTTGGAGCGTGGTCAGGACCGCGCTCCACGATTGTTGTTTTGACGCGTTTTCTTCACGCGAACCGGTACCCACTTCACTCGAAAACGCTCTAATGACCATGCAACAGCCGATCCCAGCACCGCCCCCCGACGAAACGCCCGCGCCGCAGGCGGAAGCCGTGGCGCGCGTCACGCCGATGATGGAACAGTACCTGGAGATCAAGGCGGCGCACCAGGGCCTGCTGCTGTTCTACCGGATGGGCGATTTCTACGAATTGTTCTTTGAGGACGCCGAGATCGCCTCCAGGACGCTCGGGATCGTCCTGACCAAGCGCGGCAAGCATCAAGGCGCCGACATCCCGATGTGCGGCGTGCCGGTCGAGCGCTCCGAGGACTATCTGCATCGTCTGATCTCCGCCGGCCACCGGGTCGCCGTCTGCGAGCAGACCGAGGATCCCGCCGCTGCCAAGGCACGCGGCAACAAGAGCGTGGTGCGCCGCGGCGTGGTGCGGCTGGTGACGCCGGGCACGCTGACCGAGGACACGCTGCTCGACGCGCGCGCCAACAACTACCTGCTGGCGATCGCGCGCGCCCGCGCCTCCGGCGGCGGCGACCGCTTCGGCCTCGCCTGGATCGACATCTCGACCGCCGAATTCACCGTGATGGAATGTTCGGGCGGCGAGCTCGCCGCGACGCTGGCGCGCATCAACCCGAACGAGGCCATCGTCACCGACGCGCTCTACAACGACAGCGAGCTCGGACAGACCCTGCGCGAGCTGCCGGCGGTGACGCCGCTGACCCGCGACGTCTTCGACGGCGCCACCGCAGAGAAGCGCCTATGCGACTACTTTGCCGTCGCGACCATGGACGGGCTGGCACAGCTTACGCGGCTGGAGGCCACCGCCGCGGCTGCCGCCGTCACCTATGTCGACCGTACCCAGGTCGGCAAGCATCCGCCGCTGTCGCCGCCCGCGCGCGAGGCCTCGGGCGCGACCATGGCGATCGATCCGGCCACGCGCGCCAATCTCGAGCTGACACGGACGCTCGCCGGCGAGCGCCGCGGCTCGCTGCTCGACGCGATCGACTGCACCGTGACGTCGGCCGGCTCGCGCCTGCTGGCGCAGCGGCTGGCGGCGCCGCTGACAGATGCGCCGGCCATCGCGCGGCGGCTCGATGCGATCAGCACCTTCGTTGCCGATTCCGCGGCGCGCGAGGACATCCGCAGCATCTTGCGCGGGGCGCCCGACATGTCGCGGGCGCTGGCCCGCCTCTCGGTCGGCCGCGGCGGCCCGCGGGACCTCGCCGGGCTGCGCGACGGCATCCTCGCCGCCGATCAGGTGCTGACGCGGCTTGGCGAGCTCGAGCAGCCGCCGCAGGAGATCGCGGCGGTGATGGCCGCGCTGCAAAGGCCCTCGCGCGAGCTGGCGGCTGAATTCGCCAGCGCGCTCGACGAGCAGCTGCCGCTGATCAAGCGCGACGGCGGCTTCGTCCGGCAGGGTTACGAGCCCGCCCTCGACGAAGCCCGCAACCTGCGCGACGCTTCGCGCCTCGTGGTGGCCTCGATGCAGGCCCGCTATGCCGACGCGACCGCCGTCAAGGGCCTCAAGATCCGGCACAACAACGTGCTCGGCTATTTCGTCGAGGTCACCGCGCAGCACGGCGACAAGCTGATGTCGGCACCGTTGAACGCGACCTTCATCCATCGCCAGACGCTGGCGGGCCAGGTGCGCTTCACGACGTCGGAGCTCGGCGAGATCGAAGCCAAGATCGCCAATGCCGGCGACCGCGCGCTCGGCCTCGAGCTCGAGATCTTCGAGCGGCTGTCGGCGAAGGCCATGGCGGTCAGCGACGATCTGCGCGCCGCCGCCCACGCCTTCGCCCTGCTCGACGTCGCGACATCGCTGGCAAAGCTCGCGGTCGACGACAATTACGTGCGGCCGGACGTGGACGATTCCCTCGGCTTTGCGATCGAGGCCGGCCGCCATCCGGTGGTCGAGCAGGCCCTGAAGCGCAACGGCGAGCCCTTCATCGCCAACGCCTGCGATCTCTCGCCGGCGCCTGGTCAAAAGTCCGGCCAGCTCTGGCTGCTCACCGGTCCCAACATGGCCGGCAAATCGACCTTTCTGCGCCAGAACGCGCTGATTGCGCTGCTGGCCCAGATCGGCAGCTTCGTGCCGGCGACGCGCGCGCGGATCGGCATTATCGACCGCCTGTTCTCGCGCGTCGGCGCCGCCGACGACCTCGCCCGCGGCCGCTCCACCTTCATGGTGGAGATGGTCGAGACCGCGGCGATCCTGAACCAGGCCGGCGAGCGCTCGCTCGTGATTCTCGACGAGATCGGCCGCGGCACCGCGACCTTCGACGGCCTCTCGATCGCCTGGGCCGCGATCGAGCATCTGCACGAGAGCAACCGCTGCCGCACCCTATTCGCCACGCATTACCACGAGCTGACCGCGCTCTCGGCCAAGCTGCCGCGGATGTTCAACGCGACGGTGCGGGTGAAGGAGTGGCAGGGCAACGTCGTGTTCCTGCACGAGGTGCTGCCGGGTTCGGCCGACCGCTCCTACGGCATCCAGGTGGCAAAACTCGCCGGCCTGCCGCCGGCCGTGATCACGCGCGCCAAATCCGTGCTGTCGAAGCTCGAGGCCCAGGACCGCGGTCAGACCGCGCGAGCGCTGGTGGACGATCTGCCGCTGTTCGCCGTGCCCTCGCGCGCCGCCGCGGAAGCAGCACCGCCGAGCGAAGCCGAGCTGTTGATGGAAGCGGTGAAGGCGCTGCATCCCGACGAGATGTCGCCGCGCGAGGCGCTGGATGCGCTGTATGCGCTGAAGGCCAAGCTGCCGAAACAGTAACGGTGCCGTAGGGTGGGCAAAGCGTAGCGTGCCCACCAACGGTAAACGAGATTGCCAGAGAGACGGTGGGCACGGCGCGCGAAGAGCGCGCCTTTGCCCACTCTACGATTCCGTGCGTGAAACTACCCCCGCGCCGCCATTGCCGCCGCTTCCGCGGCGGCGCGCTGCATGCTGGTCGACATCTCGTTCGTCACCGTGCTCTGCTCCTCGATCGCCGCAGCGGTCGAGGTCACGTATTCGCTGACATTGTTGATCGCCTGCTTGATCGACCCGAGCGCGCTGACGACGTCGCCGGAGATGCCATTGAGGCTGCCGATCTCCTGGCCGATCTTGTCGGTCGCCTGCTTGGCCTGGTTGGCGAGGCTCTTCACTTCGGAGGCGACCACGGCAAAGCCGCGGCCGGCCTCACCGGCACGGGCGGATTCGATCGTGGCGTTGAGCGCGAGCAGGTTGATCTGGCCGGTGATGTTGTTGATCATCTCGACGATGCCGCTCATCGACTGCGCCGCCTCGGTCAGGCGCTGCGCCTGCGCGTCGGCCGAGGACACCTGCTCCACCGCGCTCATCGCGGTCTCGCGGGATTTGGTCATCGCCTCGGAGATCTCCCGCACCGAGGCGTTCAGCTCCTCGGAGCCCGCCGCGACCGATTCCATCATGCCGCGGACGCGCTCGTTGCCCATGCGGACCAGCACTTGCCGCGTGGTGTCAGTGGCATATTTGACGACCTTGAACGGCTTGCCGTTGAGATCGAAGATCGGATTGTAGGACGCCTGGATGTAGACCTCCTTGCCGCCCTTGCCGATGCGCTTGTATTCGGCCGCCTGGTACTGGCCGCGGTTGAGCGCCGCCCAGAACTCGCGATAGGCAGCGCCGTCGCGCTCAGAGGGCTCGACGAACATGCTGTGATGCTTGCCCTTGATCTCGGCCAGCGAATAGCCGAGCGCACCGAGGAAGTTGGCGTTCGCGGTGATGATCGTGCCGTCCATGTTGAACTCGATCACGGCCTGCGCCTTGTCGATCGCGGCGATCTGGCCGGCGAGATCGGCGTTCTTCAGCTTGTCCGCGGTGACGTCGGTCGCGAACTTGACGACGCCGTACGGCTTGCCGGTCTCGTCGAGCAAGGGATTGTAGGAGGCCAGAATCCAGACCTCGCGGCCGCCCTTGCCGATCCGCTTGAACTCGCCGGCCTGGTAGTCGCCGCGGTTCAGTGCGGCCCAGAACTCGCGATAGGCCGTCCCGTTGCGGTCGGCTTCAGCGACGAACAGGCTGTGGTGCTTGCCCTCGATCTCGGACAACGAATAGCCGAGCGCCTTGCAGAAATTCTCGTTGGCGGTGACGATGGTGCCGTC
>RXJC01000657.1 GCA_003963435.1 Bradyrhizobiaceae bacterium
GAAGGCGCGGATGCCTGGTACGCGACCGGCGCCCGCGAGCGCTTCCTCGGCCCCCGCGCGAGCGAGGACTGGCAGAAGGTCGACGACATCCTCGACGTCTGGTTCGATTCCGGCTCGACGCATGCTTTTGTGCTCGAAGACCCCGTGCATTTCCCGGGACTTGCCGGCATCAAGCGCAAGGTCGACGGCGGCACCGACACCGTGATGTATCTGGAAGGCTCGGACCAGCATCGCGGCTGGTTCCACTCATCGCTGCTGGAAAGCTGCGGCACGCGCGGCCGGGCGCCTTACGACATCGTGCTGACCCACGGCTTCACCCAGGCCGAGGACGGCCGCAAGATGTCGAAGTCGCTCGGCAACACCATCGAGCCGCAGGCCGTCATCAAGGAATCCGGCGCCGACATCCTCCGGCTCTGGGTCGCGTCCTGCGACTACACCGACGACCAGCGCATCGGGCCGGAGATCCTGAAGAACACCGTCGAGACCTACCGCAAGCTGCGCAACACCGTGCGCTGGATGCTCGGCACGCTGCATCACTACAAGCCGGCCGACGCGGTCGCGCCGGCCGAGATGCCCGAGCTCGAGCGGCTGATGCTGCACGAGCTGGCGGTTCGCGCCGCCGCGGTCGACAAGGCCTATCGCGAGTTCGACTACAAGACCGTGGTCGCGACCCTCTCCGCCTTCCTCAACAGCGAGCTCTCGGCGTTCTACTTCGACATCCGCAAGGACACGCTGTATTGCGATCCGCCGTCGTCGCTGCCCCGCAAGGCGGCGCTGACGACGATCGACCTGCTGTGCACCTCGGTCCTGAAATGGCTGGCGCCGATCCTCAGCTTCACCGCGGAGGAGGCCTGGCGCATGTACCGCCCCGACGCCGAGGCGTCGGTGCATCTGACGCTGTTCCCGACCGATCTCGAAGGCTTCCGCGACGACAAGCTCGCCGCGAAATGGGAGACGATCCGCAACGTCCGCCGCGTCGTCACCGGCGCGCTCGAGCTCGAACGCGCCGCCAAGAACATCGGCTCCTCGCTGGAGGCATCGCCGGTGATCTATGTCGCCGACCGGAACGTGCTGATGACGCTGTTCGACACCGACCTCGCCGAAATCTGCATCACCTCGAATTACGAGATGCGTGAGGGCGAGGCGCCCGCGTCGGCGTTCCGTCTCGATGCCGTGCCCGGCGTCGCGGTCGTGGTCGAGAAGGCGGTCGGCACCAAATGCGCCCGCTCCTGGAAGATCTCCCCATTGGTCGGCGAAGACGCTGAATATCCCGACGTCACCCCGCGCGATGCGAAGGCATTGCGTGAATGGAAGACGTTGGGAGTGGCTGTCTGATCCCGCGCATGACCCCGCTCGGCGCCGGCATCCTCGCAGCAATAGTCACCGTCCTGGCCGACCAGGCCTCGAAGCTGTGGCTGCTGAACGGGTTCGACCTCGCCCGGCGCGGCGCGGTGAAGGTAACGCCGTTCTTCGACCTGGTGCTGGCCAAGAACGTCGGGATCAGTTTCGGCTGGCTGCAAAACGACAGCCAGGGGGCGCAGCTCGCGCTGATGGCGGTCAAGGTCCTCGCCGTGATCGCCCTGGCGATCTGGATGGCCCGCTCGCACACCCGGCTTGCGACCGTCTCCCTGGGGCTGATCATCGGCGGCGCCATCGGCAACGGCATCGATCGCTTCGTCCATGGCGCAGTGATCGATTTCGCCCTGTTCCACATCGAGATCGCCGGAAATACCTATAATTGGTATGTGTTTAACCTCGCCGACGTCGCCATCGTTGCTGGGGTGGCGGGGCTATTGTATGATTCCTTCCTGGGGGTACCCGCCGCAAAAGCGCCCTGATCCCGGCCGATACGGACCGGCAGGTGGAACCCATTTTTTGCGAGGGATTGGCCGCGTTCGAGCGGCAATCTGCCACAATATGGAACAGGTACGGTAATGCGCAGCTCGAAGACCAGCGGTTCGATGGTTCGAGACCCCCGATCGGGGTTCTGGCGGGCGTTGCAATTGTCTGCTGTCGCGCTCGGCATCGGTCTCGTCATGTCGGCCGGCGCGGCCCGCGCCGGCGACGACGACGATGAAGATGACGGGATGACCTTCGAAGAGAAGATCATCGACAATCTGATGTCCGGCATCGGCGCCAAGAGCATGGAAAAGCCGGGCATCGAATACCGCGAGCGCTCGCCCCTGGTGGTGCCGCCCAAGCTGGACCTGCCGCCCCCCGCGACCCAGGCCAAGAACGTTCCGAACTGGCCCAAGGACCCCGAGGAAAAGCGCCGCAAGGAAGCCATCGCCGCGCGCAAGAAGGCGACCAAGGAAACGGAGATCTGGCAGGTCGCCCGGCCTCTGACTCCCGCCGAGATGAAGGCCGGCCAGGTCGCCGCCGCCCCCCGGACCAGCAATGACCCGATCCAGCCGGGCACCAACGGCAATCCGTCACTCAGCCCCGCCGAGCTCGGCTTCTCCGGCGGTCTGTGGAATATGATGAAGGGCGGCAACGCCACCGAAGAGAAGAAATTCACCAGCGAGCCGCCGCGCCAATCGCTGGTCGAGCCGCCGCCGGGCTATCAGACGCCTTCGCCGAACTACGCCTATGGCGCCGGACCGGACAAGTCGCGGCGGACCTATTTCGACATCATGTCGGGCAAGGACAAGGAACAATAGCGTTCCTGTCCCCACAGCAGCGAAGCCGGCGCCGGCGCTTATGCACGCCGGCCGTCATTGATGATTGCCTATCAGTAACTTGCCACCGCGTTGAGTTCTCTGCTTCGTGACGCGAAGCCTCAGCCGCACGGTGTACCATGCCGTGCCTTTCGAGCCGGGCATCCGGACTCGCCTTTTCAAGGGATCATGATGTCCTCTTACCGATCGGCTGCCTGCCTCCTTGCCGCGCTGCTTTCGACCAGTGTCCTCTCAGCCGGCGCGGCCCTTGCCCAGACCACAGTCACCTCGGCGCCGCCCGCCAGCTTCACACTCAGCAACGGCATGCAGGTCGTGGTGATCCCCGATCACCGCACGCCCGTGGTGACGGAGATGATCTGGTACAAGGTCGGCTCGGCCGACGAGACGCCGGGCAAATCCGGGCTCGCGCACTTCCTCGAGCACCTGATGTTCAAGGGCACTTCGAAGCATCCGGTCGGCGAGTTCTCCCAGACCGTGCTCCGCGTCGGCGGCAACGAGAACGCCTCGACCTCGGTCGACTACACCAACTACTACCAGCGCGTGCCGAAAGAGCAGCTGGCGACCATGATGGAGTTCGAGGCCGACCGCATGACCGGCCTGATCCTCAAGGACGAGAACGTGCTGCCCGAGCGCGACGTGGTGCTCGAAGAGTACAATATGCGCGTCGCCAACAATCCGGAGGCGCGGCTCAACGAGCAGATCATGGCCGCGCTCTATCTCAATCATCCCTACGGCCGGCCCGTGATCGGCTGGCATCAGGAGATCGAGAAGCTCGATCGCGAGGACGCGCTCGCCTTCTACCGCCGCTTCTATGCGCCGAACAACGCGATCCTGGTGATCGCCGGCGACGTCGAGGCCGCCGACATCCGCCCGCTGGTCGAGCGCAATTTCGGCGCGATCCCGGCGCAGCCCGCGATCCCGGCGCGGCGCGTCCGCCCGCAGGAGCCGGAGCCGGCGGCGCCGCGCACCGTCACGCTGGCCGACGCGCGCGTCGAGCAGCCGAGCATGCGGCGCTATTATCTCGTGCCCTCGGCCACCACGGCTGCGGCCGGTGAGAGCGCCGCGCTCGACGTGCTGGCGCAGCTGATCGGCAGCGGCAGCAATTCCTATCTCTACCGCGCCCTCGTCGTCGACAAGCCGCTCGCGGTCTCCGCCAGCGCCAGCTATTCCAGCATCTCGCTCGACCCCACCCAATTCGCGATCTCGGCCTCGCCGAAAACCGGCGTCAGCTTCGCCGAGGTCGAGCAGGCGGTCGACGGCGTCATCGCCAATGTGGCGCAGAACCCGATCCGCGCAGAGGACCTGGAGCGCGTCAAGACCCAGCTCATCGCGGAGGCAATCTACGCCCAGGACAACCAGGCGGTGCTGGCGCGCTGGTATGGCGGCGCGCTGACCACGGGCCTGTCGATCGAGGACATCAGGAGCTGGCCCGACCGCATCCGCGCGGTGACCGCGGAGCAGGTTCGCGCTGTCGCGCAGAAATGGCTCGAGAAGAAGCGTTCGGTGACGGGGTATCTGATCAAGGACACCAGTGCCGCCAAGCGCGAGGAGAAGCGTTCGTGACCTATCCTTTCCTTCGCGCAAAACACTTCCTTCGCGCAAGACACTTCGCACTGTCCCTCGCCACCGGCGCGGCGCTCGCGCTCGCCGCGGTCTCGCCGTCGCATGCGGCCGCAAAGATCCAGCGCCTGGTCTCGCCCGGCGGCATCGAGGCCTGGTTCGTGCAGGACGCGACCGTGCCGCTGATCGCCATGGAATATTCCTTTGCCGGCGGCTCGGCCCAGGATCCCAAGGACAAGTCGGGTGTTGCCAATCTGGTCGGCGACCTCCTCGACGAAGGCTCCGGCGACATGGATTCCAAGACCTTCCACGAGCGGCTCGACCGCCGCGCCATCGAGCTCTCCTTCAGCGCCAGCCGCGACACCTTCCGCGGCAGCCTGCGCATGCTGCGCGACAACAAGGACGAGGCCTTCGACCTGCTCAGAAGCGCGCTGACCTCGCCGCATTTCGACCCCGTCGACGTCGAGCGCATCCGCTCGCAGGTCATCTCGGGCCTGCGCCGCGAGACCACCAACCCGACCTCGCTGGCGAGCCGCAAATTCCTCGAGGTCGCCTTCGGCGATCATCCCTACGGCCGGCAGACCAACGGCAACCTCGACAGCGTGCCGACCATCACGATCGCCGACATGAAGGACTATGTCGGCCGCGTCCTTGCTAAGAATGGGCTGAAGATCGCGGTGGTCGGCGACGTCGATCCGGAGACCCTCGGCAAGCTGCTCGACCACACCTTCGGCAGTCTGCCCGCCAAGGCTAATTTGACGCCGGTGCCCGATGTCGAGGCTGCAAAGCCGCCGCAGCGCGCCTTCGTGACGCTCGACGTGCCCCAGACCGTCATCACCTTCGGCGGGCCTGGGGTAAAGCGCAACGACCCGAACTTCATGGCAGCCTATGTCGTCAACCACATCCTCGGCGGGGGCGGATTGTCCTCGCGCCTCTATCACGAGGTGCGCGAGAAGCGAGGTCTCGCCTATTCCGTGTTCGAATCGCTGCTCTGGATGGAGCATTCGGCGCTCTTCATCGGCAGTACCGGCACGCGCGCCGACCGCGCCGGCGACACCATCGAGGCCATCGACAAGGAGGTGCGCCGGATCGCCGAGGAAGGTCCGACCCAGAAGGAGCTCGACGAGGCCAAGTCCTACCTGAAGGGCTCGCAGATGCTGGCGCTCGACACCTCCTCCAAGCTGGCTCAGGCGCTGCTGCAGTACCAGCAGGACAAGCTGCCGATCGACTATATCGAGAAGCGCAACGCCATCGTCGATGCCGTGACGCTGGACGACGCCAAGGCCGCCGCCAAGCGCCTCTGGGGCCAGGGACTGCTCACCGTCGTCGTCGGCCGCACCCCGCAGGCGGCCGCGCAACCCTCCGCGGCTCCGGCGACGAAATCGAACTGACATCTTCAACATCGACTGCGATGGCCGGGCTCGTCCCGGCCATTTGCATTTCCGCCATGCACCATTGCCGAAACCAGACGTCCGCGATATGTCCGGACATCACAGATGGTGCCATCATGCTGCGGATATCCCGCGATCTCGTCATCGACGAGGACGACATCGAGATCGGCTTTGTCCGCGCCTCCGGCCCGGGCGGGCAGAACGTCAACAAGGTCGCGACCTCGGCACAATTGCGCTTCGACACGCGCAAGCTGACCCTGCCCGAGGATGCGGCGATCCGGCTCGCCCGCATCGCCGGTCAGCGCATGACCAAGGACGGCGTGATCGTGATCCAGGCGCAGCGCTTCCGCACCCAGGAGCGCAATCGACAGGACGCCATCGACCGCCTCGTCGATATCCTCACCGAGGCGATGATACGGCCGACGCCGCGGCGCGCGACGAAGCCGACCTTCGGGTCCAAGCAGCGCCGGCTGGAGGGCAAGAAGCGCCGCAGCGATATCAAGGCCGGACGCGGCGGTCGCTTCGACGACTAGCAGGCGCACAAAATACTCCGGCCGCGGGGCGACCGGAGTTTCGCCATCTCACCGGCGGCACCAGTCACGCTTGGATGGAGCTGCGCCGCCGGTCGCAGCGTCGTCGGCCGTTCCCTTGTGCACAGCGCTGCCCGCGTCGAGAGTTCGAGCGGCGTGACAGCCATGCAATGCGCGTCGTGTGGTGAACGTTTTTGGATTTGACGGCGGCTTCGCGGAATTGTGCTCCGCATATAAGGCAGCGCGGAACACCACACATCACGGGCATCTCCGCGTGGAGCAAAACAGCCCGCTACTACCACTGCGTCTTTGCCGCCGCCTAGAGTTTGCGCTCGTTGATGTGGATGGCTGGTTCTTGGCGATGCGCGCGATCGTGCTGGGATTGTGCACCGCGATGGTGCTGGTGGTGCGGATGGCAGACGCACAAATGCCTCTGCCCGCCGCAAAGCCGCCGGATGGCGCGACGCTCTTCAAGCAGCAATGCGCGGTGTGCCACACGTCGAACTCGTCCGAGCCGATGCGGCAAGGCCCGCCGCTGATGAAGGTCGTCGGACGTCCTGCCGGCAAGGCCGAAGGCTTCAAATACTCAGAGCCGCTGTCGAAAGCCGACTTCGCCTGGGACGAGACCAGGCTCGACGCCTGGCTGACCAATCCCCAAGCCGTCATTCCCGGTGCGGTCATGGCCTATCGGCAGGCCAGGCCCGAGACGCGCGCCGCCATCATCACCTATCTCAAGGAGCTGAACTGAATGGCCAAGCCCGTTCATTCCATGATCCGCGTGTTAGATGAGGCACGCTCGCTCGATTTCTACAGGCGCGCCTTCGGCCTCGAAGTCGCCGACCATTTGAAGTTTTCCGACTTTGCCCTGATCTATCTGCGTCACCCCTCCTCACCTTTCGAGGTGGAGCTGACGGTGAATTTCGATCGCAAGGAGCCCTATGCGCTCGGCGACGGCTACGGCCATCTCGCCGTGGTGGTCGAGGATCTCGAGACCGAGCACGCCCGATTCGAGCGAGAGAAGCTCGCGCCGGGGCCCTTGCGCGACTTCAAGCACGACGGCCGAACCCTCGCGCGCTTCTTCTTCGTCAGCGATCCCGACGGCTACAAGATCGAGGTGATCCAGCGCGGCGGACGTTTCGGCTAACCAAATCAAGAAATCCAAATCGCAAAAATATACGGAGGAATGCCATGAGAGAAGTCGATCGTCGAAGCAAGCACAGCCGCCGCGTCTTTCTCAAGGGCGCGGCCACGGCCGTGCCGGTCGTGGCTGTCGCGGCCAGCGTCACCGTGTGCATCGAGGATGCCTGGGCCGATGACGCCACCGCACTCTCGCCCGCGACGATGAAGACGCTGCTGAAGGTCGCGCGCGACATCTATCCGCACGACGTTCTCGGCGACAGCTATTACATCACCGCGATCAAGCCGTGGGACGGCAAGGCAGCCAAGGACCCCGCAGTCAAATCGCTGATCAGCGACGGCATCGCACGGCTCGATCAGAACGCGCGCGACCGCCACAAGGTCGCCTATGCCGAAGTGCCTTGGGAAGCCGACCGCGTGGTGCTGCTGAAGGAGATCGAGCAAAGCGACTTCTTCCAGAAGGTGCGCGGCGACCTCATCGTCTCGCTCTACAACCAGAAAGAGGTCTGGCCGAGGTTCGGCTACGAGGGCTCGTCGGCCGAGCACGGCGGCTACATCAACCGCGGCTTCGCCGACATCGATTGGCTGCCGAAGGCTTAAATCACCCAACGGTTCAGGAGAACGCATATGGCAAAATTCGATCTGAACGATTCCAGCGTTGTGGTGATCGTCGGCTCCGGTGCCGGCGGCGGCACGCTGGGCAACGAGCTCGCGCAAAAGGGCGTCAAGGTGGTCATCCTCGAAGCAGGTCCGCGCATCGAGAACCACGACTTCGTCAACGACGAGTGGGAGAGTTTTTCCCAGCTCGCCTGGACCGATGCGCGCACCACGTCAGGGACATGGCGCGTTGCCAAGGATTTTTCCGGCCTCCCCGCCTGGATCGTCAAGGCGGTCGGCGGCTCCACGACCCATTGGGCCGGCGCCTCGCTGCGTTTCGACGAGCACGAGTTCAGGGTCAAGAGCACCTACGGCAACCTTCCCGGAGCCAATCTGCTGGATTGGCCGATCACGCTCGCCGAGATGGAGCCGTGGTACGCCAAGGCCGAGAACAAGATGGGCGTCACCCGCACCAACGGCATTCCCGGACTTCCCGGCAACAATAATTTCAAGGTGCTGGAAGCCGGCGCAAAGAAGCTCGGCTACAAGACCGTGCACACCGGCAACATGGCGATCAACAGCCAGCCGCGCGACGGACGCGGCTCCTGCCAGCAGATCGGCTTCTGCTTCCAGGGCTGCAAATCCGGCGCGAAATGGTCGACGCTCTACACCGAGATCCCCAAGGGCGAGGCCACCGGCAATCTCGAAGTGCGGCCGAGCAGCATGGCGATCAAGATCGAGCATGACGCCGGCGGCAAGGTGACCGGCGTCGTCTACGCCGACGAGCGAGGCGCGATGCAGCGCCAGAAGGCCCGCATCGTCGCGGTCGCCGGCAATTCGATCGAAAGCCCGCGGCTGCTGCTCAACAGCGCCTCGACCATGTTCCCGGACGGCTTGGCGAACTCATCGGGCCAAGTCGGCCGCAACTACATGCGCCACATGACCGGCAGCGTCTATGCCGTGTTCGAGAAATCGGTGCACATGTATCGCGGCACCACCATGGCCGGCATCATCCGCGATGAAGCCGCCAACAATCCGAAGCGCGGCTTCGTCGGCGGCTACGAGATGGAGACGCTGTCGATCGGCCTGCCCTTCATGGCGGCGTTCCTCAATCCCGGGGCATGGGGCCGCTCCTTCACGTCGGCGCTCGACGGTTATCCCAGGATGGCCGGCATGTGGCTGGTCGGCGAGGACATGCCGCAGGAGACCAACCGCATCACGCTCGATCCGGTCGTGAAGGACAAGTTCGGACAGCCGGTCGCCAGCGTGCATTTCGACGATCATCCCAACGATCTCGCGATGCGCGCGCACGCCTACAAGCAGGGCGCAGCCGTCTACGACGCCGTCGGCGCCACGGTGACCTATCCGACGCCGCCCTATCCGAGCACCCATAATCTCGGCACCAACAGGATGAGCGAGAAGCCACGCGACGGCGTGGTCAACAAGTTCGGTCAGAGCCACGACATCAAGAACCTGTTCGTCTCCGACGGCAGCCAGTTCACCAGCGGCGCGGCCTGCAACCCGACGCTGACCATCGTCGCGCTGGCGATCCGTCAGGCGGACTACATCGCGGGCGCGATGCAGAAGAAGGAGATTTGAGGGCCTGATAGGTAGGCCGCTCTCTCCTCCGTCATTGCGAGCGAAGCGACTTGTCCGCCGAAGCCTTTGGCGAAGGCGGAAGCAATCCAGAATCCCTCCGCGGAAAAACTCTGGATTGCTTCGTCGCAAGAGCTCCTCGCAATGACGGCGGAGGGAGTCCCGTTGCCCGATGGAGCGCAGCGTAATCCGGGGCCACTGTCATTTGTGGCACGCATCCCGGATTGCGCTGCGCTCCATCCGGGCTACGCACTTCTGTCTGGACGGCTACTCGGCCGCATCGAGAATCGCCGCCACTTTGAAATCCGTCACCGGCGCCGTGCTCTTCGACCGATAGATCAAGCACGAGCACCGTAGCAGCGACGCGAAGTTGTTGACCTCGCCGTGATGGTCGAGCACCTCGTTATAGAGCGTGGTCAGGAACTTGCCGACGCTCATCCCTTCCTTGGCCGCGATCTCCTCCAGCGTGTCCCAGAACGCCATTTCCAGCCGGATCGAGGTGCAATGGCCGTCGATCCGCAAGGAGCGGGTTTGGGATTCGTAGTCGCGTTGGGGCTGATGCGCGAAGAGATGGCACATGGCGTCCTCCCGTCCTGTTGCCGTTTTTTCACAATGCTACACCGCAGCCCAGCGCCTCACAATCAGGACAGTATCCGAACGCCCGTCCACCCCGGCGGCGCGATTTTCTCGAACGCCCAATGTCTTCAATGTGATAGGCCACCCTCTTCCCCAGGCGGCCACACCGCTGTTGCCCAACACATGCTTTTGACGCAACACGGCCTAGAATAGCGCCCTCAGCGAATCCAAATCAGAGCCCCATGCCCGTCCGCCAGCTTCCAGAGCAAGTCGTCAACCGCATCGCCGCCGGCGAGGTGGTCGAGCGCCCGGCGAGCGTGGTCAAGGAGCTGGTCGAGAACGCGATCGACGCCGGCGCCAGCCGGATCGACGTCTTCACCGACGGCGGGGGGCGGCGCCGGATCGGCATCACCGACGACGGTGGCGGCATGACCGCGAAGGATCTGGCGCTCGCGGTCGAGCGCCATGCCACGTCAAAACTCGACGACGAAGATCTGCTCCAGATCCGCACCCTCGGGTTCCGCGGCGAGGCGCTGCCGTCGATCGGCTCCGTGGCGCGCCTGTCGATCACGACGCGCCATGCCAGCGAGCCGCACGCCTGGGCACTGACGGTCGAAGGCGGCGAGAAGTCCGAGATCATGCCGGCGGCGCTGGCGCACGGCACCCGCGTCGAGGTTGGCGACCTCTTTTATGCGACGCCGGCAAGGTTGAAGTTCCTGAAGACCGATCGCACCGAGGCGGAAGCCATCCGCGAGGTGGTGCGGCGCCTCGCCATGGCGCGGCCCGATATCGCCTTCACGCTCGCCGGCGAGGAGCGCGCGCCGGTGACCTGGGCCGCGGCGCTGCCCGGCGCGGCCGGGCGTCTGACCCGGCTCGGCGACATCCTGGGCGCGGAGTTTCGCAGCCACGCCATCGAGGTCCATGCCGAGCGCGAGGGCGTCGTCGTCGCCGGCTATGCCGCGGCTCCCGCGCTGACCAAGGCCAATGCGCTTGGGCAATATCTCTTCGTCAACGGCCGCCCGGTGCGCGACAAGCTGATCCTGGGCGCCGTGCGCGCGGCCTATTCCGACTATTTGCCGCGTGACCGCCATCCGGTGCTGGCGCTGTTCGTCACGCTCGATCCGCGCGAGGTCGACGCCAACGTGCACCCGGCCAAGACCGAAGTTCGCTTCCGCAATGCGGGCCTCGTCCGCGCGCTGATCGTGCATGGATTGAAGGAAGCGCTCGCACGCGAGGGCCGCCGCACCGCCGCCAACAGCGGCGAGAGCGCCTTGTCCGCGTTCCGCCCGGCGTTCACGCCGCAGCGTCCGGCGAGCTGGGACTGGCGCGCCTCGCCATCCGCGCCGGTCGCACCGATGCCGTCATTCGAAGGCGCCGCGGCACCGGCTTTCGCCGAACGCGCGCAGGCCGCCTTCGACGTCGGTGCTCCCAGCGCCGACGTGCGGTTCGAGACGCAGCCGGCTGCGGACCTGGTCGATCGCCCGCTCGGTGCCGCGCGCACGCAGATCCACGAGACTTACATCGTCTCGCAGACCCGCGACGGCCTCATCATCGTCGACCAGCACGCCGCGCATGAGCGCATCGTCTACGAGCGGCTGAAAGCGTCGCTGGCTGCAAACGGCGTGCAACGGCAGATCCTCTTGATCCCCGAGATCGTCGAGATGGACGAAGCGACAGTCGAGCGTCTCCTGGAGCGCAGCGAGGAGCTGGCCTCGTTCGGCCTCGCCATCGAATCCTTCGGCCCCGGCGCGGTCGCGGTGCGCGAGACGCCCTCGCTGCTCGGCAAGACCAATGCGGGAGGCCTCTTGCGCGATCTCTCCGAGCACATGGCCGAATGGGACGAGGCGCTTCCGCTCGAACGCCGCCTGATGCACGTCGCCGCCACCATGGCCTGCCACGGCTCCGTCCGCGCCGGCCGCCGCTTGCGGCCCGAGGAGATGAACGCCCTACTCCGCGAGATGGAGGAGACGCCGAACTCCGGCCAGTGCAACCACGGACGGCCGACTTACGTCGAGTTGAAGCTGAACGACGTGGAGAAGCTGTTCGGGCGGCGGTGACGGCGCCGCAGTGACGGTGCTGTAGGGTGGGCAAAGCGAAGCGTGCCCACGACCTATCTCGATCATGCAGCTGTCGTAGGGTGGGCAAAGGCGCAACGCGCCGTGCCCACGATCTCTCCCCTATCGAAACAGGTGGTGGGCACGCTTCGCTTTGCCCACCCTACGACAGCGAAGCTACGGCTTCCTCAAGAACACGAACTCCGTGTCGTCATACGCCCGCCGCTCCAGTTCCTCGAAACCTTCCGGCGTCGCGAACTGCGCGGCCTTGGCCTCTTCCACCACCAGCAGCGCGCCCGGCGTCAGCCAGCCGCCATCGCGCAAGGATGCCAGCGCCTTCTCCGCAAAACCCTTGCCGTAGGGGGGATCGAGAAACACCAGCGAGAACGGCTCGACCGGATGCGCCGGGCCGAGGTCGGTGGCGTCGCGGCGATAGACTTTCGTCACGCCGCCGAGGCCGAGCGACTCGACATTGTTGCGCAGCAGGGCTCGCGCCTCCGCGCCATTGTCGACGAACAGCGTGAACTTCGCGCCGCGCGAGGAGGCTTCAATGCCGAGCGCGCCGGTGCCGGCGAAGAGATCGAGCACGCGCGCGTCGGAAATCGGGTCGTCATAGGCATGCACGAGGATGTTGAACACGGACTCGCGCAAGCGGTCCGCCGTCGGGCGGATGTCGCGCGAGGACGGTGAGGCGATGTTGCGCCCCTTCAAACGACCGCCGACGACGCGCATCAAACGCCTCCGTCATGCCCGGGCAAAAGCGCGAAGCGCGTCTTCGCGCAGATGTCCCGGGCATCCACGTTCGTCAGTCGTAGACGCAAGCAAGACGTGGATGGCCGGGTCAAGCCCGGCCATGACGACCTGTTGCGAAATGTCGGCGTCGCTCCAGGCATTGAAGCTTACTCGCCATCCCGCGGCGTCAGGTCGCGCTTGCCGTGATAGCCGCGCTTGGGACGGCGCGGCGGGCCGTAGCCGCTGGCCTCTTCCTCGTTGCGCTCGCGCGCCTCCTCGCTGCCGGTGCGCTGCACCAGCACGCGGCGGCCCTTGCGGTCGTTGATCACGGCGCGCTTGCTGGCGGGCTTCTTCTCGCTCGGTGCGTCCTCGACGCGGGAGGCTTTCGAGGGCACGTCGAACTGCGCGCCCGACTTCTCGATCACCTTGTCGCCGAGCTGCTCGCGCAGCACGCGCGAACGGATCTCCTCGACCTGGCCTTCGGGCACTTCGCCGAGCTGGAATGGGCCATAGGAAACGCGGATCAGACGGTTCACCTCGAGCCCGAGATGGGCGCAGACGTTGCGCACCTCGCGGTTCTTGCCTTCGCGGATCGCGAACACCAGCCAGACATTGGCGCCCTGGTCGCGCTCCAGCGTCGCCTCGATCGGACCGTATTTGACGCCCTCGATCTCGATGCCGTTCTTGAGCTCGTCGAGCTGCGCCTGGGTGACGTCGCCGTGGGCGCGGACGCGGTAGCGGCGCAGCCAGCCGGTGTCGGGCAATTCGAGCGTGCGCGCGAGGCCGCCGTCATTGGTGAGCAGCAGCAGGCCCTCGGTGTTGAAATCGAGCCGGCCGACACTGATCAGCCGCGGCAGGCCTTCCGGCAGATTGTCGAACACGGTCGGACGGCCCTCGGGATCGTCATGCGTGGTCATCAGCCCGCGCGGCTTGTGATAGAGGAACAGCCGCGTGCGCTCGCGCTCGGGCAACGGCTTGCCGTCGACCAGGACGACGTCGTTCTTGGTGATGTCGAGCGCCGGGGAGTTGATGACGCGGCCGTTGACGGTGACGCGGCCCTGCGTGACCATCTCCTCGGCATCGCGGCGCGAGGCAAGCCCCGCACGCGCCAGCGCCTTGGCGATGCGCTCGCCGGCCTTCTTCGGCTTCGGCGCTTCTTCCCGGCGCGGACGGCGGTCGAAATCACGATCGCGCTCGCGATAGGCGCCGCGGCCGCCGAAGGCGGGGCGTTTCTCGAAAATCCGGCTCTCGTCCTCGTTTTCGCGGCGCGGGCGAT
>RXJC01000564.1 GCA_003963435.1 Bradyrhizobiaceae bacterium
CGGCATCTCCAAGGCCGCCGACTTCGCGCTGTGCCGCTCGCTCGCCGGCGAATGGGGCCCGAAAGGCGTCCGCGTCAACTGCATCGCCCCCGGCCTCGTCAAGACGGACTTCGCCCGCGCGCTCTGGGAAGACGAAGCCAACCTCAAGCGCCGCACCGCCACCACACCCTTGCGCCGCATCGGCGAACCCGACGAAATCGCCGGCGCCGTGGCCTACCTCGCCTCGGACGCCTCGAGCTTCATGACCGGCCAGACCATCGTCATCGACGGCGGCGTGACCACGGCGGCGGTGTAGGCCTGCTTTCCCTCTCCCCTTGTGGTAGAGGGTGGATCGCCGCGCAGCGGCGAGACGGGTGAGGGGTCTCTCTCCGCGTGTGGCCCCTCTCGCATTATTCTTCGCCGATAGAACCCCTCATCCGGCGCTTCGCGCCACCTTCTCCCACAAGGGGAGAAGGGAAGTAGCCGCTCGCCTGCATCCGACCTTGACCTTACCGCCCCAATCCGCTCCCTTTGGCGCGACACAATGACCCTTCCAGGGAAACGCCAAGGTAGCTTCCATGTCTTTCGTCCTCGCCATCGACCAGGGCACCACCTCCTCGCGCGCGATCGTGTTTCGCGGCGATATTTCCATTGCGGCGAAAGCGCAAGCCGAATTCCCGCAGCATTTTCCGGCGTCGGGCTGGGTCGAGCATGAGCCGGAGGACATCTGGGCCTCGACCGTGAACGTGTGCCGCGACGCCATCGCGCAAGCCGGCATCACCGCAAAGGACATCGCCGCGATCGGCATCACCAACCAGCGCGAGACCACCGTGGTGTGGGACCGCGCCACCGGGCAGGCCGTGCATCGCGCCATCGTCTGGCAGGATCGCCGCACCGCCGATATCTGCGCGAAACTGAAGGCGGAAGGCCGCGAGCCTGTGATCTCGCAGAAGACCGGCCTGATCATCGATCCCTATTTCTCCGGCACCAAGGTCGCCTGGATTCTCGACCATGTTCCCGGCGCCCGTGCCCGCGCCGCGCGCGGCGAGTTGATGTTCGGCACGGTCGACTGCTATCTGCTGTGGCGCCTCACCGGCGGCAAGGTGCACGCCACCGATGCCACCAACGCCTCGCGCACGCTGCTGTTCAACATCCACACCGGCCAGTGGGACGACGAGCTCTTGGAGATCATCGGCGTGCCGCGCTCGATGCTGCCCGAGGTGAAGGATTCCTCCGCTCGCTTCGGCGAGAGCACGCCCGATCTGTTCGGCGGCGCCATCGCCGTCTCCGGCATCGCCGGCGACCAGCAGGCCGCGACCATCGGCCAGGCCTGCTTCCGCCCGGGCATGATGAAGTCCACCTACGGCACCGGCTGCTTCGCACTGCTCAACACCGGCACCACGCCCGTGGTGTCGAAGAACAAGCTGCTCACCACCGTGGCCTATCAGCTCGACGGCAAGCGCACCTATGCGCTCGAAGGCTCGATCTTCGTCGCCGGCTCGGCCGTGCAGTGGCTGCGCGACGGCCTCGGCATCATCAAGCACGCCGCCGAGACCGGGCCGCTCGCGGACCAGTCCGACTCCATGCAGAGCGTCTATCTCGTGCCGGCCTTCGTCGGCATGGGCGCGCCCTACTGGAATCCACGCGTGCGCGGCGCGCTGTTCGGCCTCACCCGCAACACCGGCCCCGCCGAGCTCGCCCACGCCGCGCTGGAAAGCGTCTGCTACCAGACTTTTGACCTTTGGGCCGCGATGCGTGCGGACTGGCCGAGCTCGGAAACCGCCAGCGTCGTGCTGCGCGTCGACGGCGGCATGACGGCGTCGGACTGGACCATGCAGCGCCTCGCCGATCTCCTCGATGCCCCGGTCGACCGCCCCGTGATCCAGGAAACCACGGCCTTAGGGGCCGCCTATCTCGCCGGTCTCAATGCCGGCGTCTATCCCGAGCCGACCAAGTTCGCCGACAATTGGCGCCTCGAGCACCGCTTCAAGCCGAACATGAGCCAGGCGACGAGGGAGCGGAAGCTGGCGGGTTGGGCGCGGGCGGTGAAGGGCGTGCTCGCGAGCGACGAGGGGGAGGGGTAAACTTGTAGCCCGGATGGAGCGCAGCGCAATCCGGGACCGCTGTCGCTGGTGGCGAGAATCCCGGATTACGCTGCGCTCCATCCGGGCTACACGCACTCTCTCCACCGTCATTGCGAGGAGCTCTTGCGACGAAGCAATCCAGACTGCCGCTCCGGGGACAGTCTGGATTGCTTCGCGGAGCCTGTCATCGGGCCGCGCTTCGCGCGGACCCGTTGGCTCGCAATGACGGAGTTTGAAGCGACCGGCATGGGCTGTCCTCGCGATGAACGAAAGCAACGACGCATGATCCTCCCCGACGGCTATTCCGACGTCCCCGCCGGCAAGATCGCCGCCGTCGTCACCCATCTTGAAATGACCGTGCGTCCCGCGCGCCGTGACGATCCGCCCGGCAATTGGTCGCTGCGCAAGGTCGACACTCCCGCGCTTCCCTGGTACCGCGATCTCTTCCGCCGCGTCGGCGAGGACTGGCTGTGGTTCTCGCGCGCCCGCATGACCGACGCCGAGCTCGCCGCAATCATCCACGCGCCCAATGTCGAAGTCTACGCGCTGGTCGCAGACGGCCGCGACGAAGGCCTGCTCGAGCTGGATTTTCGCGCGCCCGGCCAGTGCGAGCTGGCCTATTTCGGCGTCACCTCCGCTTTGATCGGCTCCGGCGCCGCCCGCTTCCTGATGAACCGCGCGTTGGAGCGCGCCTGGTCACGCGACGTCCGCCGCGTCTGGGTGCACACCTGCACCCTCGACCATCCCTCCGCCGTCGCGTTCTACCGGCGCTCTGGCTTCCGTCCCTTCCGCCGCCAGATCGAAATCGCAGACGACCCGCGCCTCGACGGCACGGCGCCGCGGACGGCGGCGAAGCATGTGCCGATCATGGACTCGCCTTAGCCCAGATGACCGCAGCGAAATCAGGGAGCGGTTCCCCGCAGTCGTTGCGCTCATGCGGGCTACGCTTTGGTGTTACTGGATTGCACGAGCACTCGCTTCGGGAGGATCATAAGAAGCGAGACGCCATAGCCGCTCGGACAGCGGCTGTACGGGAGGAGCCTGATGCTCTCCGTAGTTGGAGCGCAGCGGGAGGCTTGGCTCCCAACGATGGATGACGAACACGACGCGATACTGGCTGGCCGCAGGTAGCTTTTGCCGGTAGTCAGTCTCGATCTCCGTCTCGCCATCCGCAGTCAGAAACATCTCGTTCCATGCCATTTCTAAGTGGCCCGTGGGGTTCGACGGGTCAATCTGAGCGAAGTCACGAGGATTGAATCGTGTGTCCGGATTCTCCACCAGCACTTCGAGAACCGCGGCGTCGTCCATATAGAAGTGCAACTCGTCTTCCCAATACTGCTGCTCTTCAGCCGTGAGCGGCACGATTTCGTCACCCCTCCCGCCGCTAAGCAGAATGTCCTTCAGTTCTTCGCTGAAGTTGGGCGGATCGTAGGAATCGATCAACTCCCGGATGAAACGGGCATAGGCAGCCTTGTCTGCGCTGAAGGAGTAGACGCCGAGAATAGTGAGTGAGGGAGCCTTGTCAGCAGTCATGTCGTTGCTCAAAAAACCTCCTGCTTCGCTCGCGCCAGCGAAAATCCCCGCTGCATCGCATTGAAGCACGTCAACCCCGTCTGCTCCGACCGGCAGGTGAATCCCCCGCGCTGCCATACCTCGCCATAGGCCAGCACCGGCAGTGACGGGTCCATCACGGTGTCGCCGGCGCAGATGCGCCCTGCGGCGCCCTTCGCGCTCATCTCGAAGGCGTGGCCCCAGTCGAGTTCGCAATCGGCCGGCCGGCGCGGGCGCGCGTCCATGGCCATGATATCGCAGCGGAGCACGCCCTGTCCGTTATCGGCATAGAACTGGCAGGCGATGTTCTTCGACGGGGTCAGAAAGCCGATCGGGCGATCCTGCGCGTGGGCGGAGCCCGCGGCGAGCAGGCAGAGACCAAATGCCAGCGTCGCTAATCGCCGCGTCATGCGTGTCTTTCCGCTCAGATGGTCATGCCCGGACTTGATCCGGGCATCCATCAAACTCTAGTCTGAAGCGAGATGGATGGCCGGGTCAAGCCCGGCCATGACGAGCGAGAGAAGACCATGTTCCTGATCGGCCAATATGATTCCCCCTTCGTCCGCCGCGTTGCGATTGCGCTAAAACTCTACGGGCTCGCTTTCGAGCACAGACCGTGGTCGACCTTCGGCGACGCCGACAAGATCGCGGCCTACAATCCGCTGCGCCGCGTGCCGACGCTGGTGCTCGACGACGGCGAGGCGCTGATCGAGAGCATGGTCATCCTCGATTATCTCGATGAACGCGTCGGCGAGTCGAAGGCGATGCTGCCGCGGAGCGGCGCCGATCGGCGCAGGCATTTGCGGATCTGCGCGCTTGCCTCCGGTCTCGGCGACAAGGCCGTCAGCCTGCTCTACGAGCGCGTGCTGCGGAAGGAGCAGCTCGCGCTGTGGGTCGAACGCTGCCAGGCGCAGATCGCGGACGTGCTCAAGGTGCTCGAGGCCGAGCGCGCCAAGGTGACGACGCCGTATTGGCTGGGTGAGCGCATCGGCCACGCCGACGTCGCCGTGGCCTGCGTCGTCCGCTTTACCCGCGAGGCCCATCCGCAGCTGTTCGACGCCGAGCGCTATCCGGCGCTGGCGGCACATGCCGAGCGCTGCGAGGCGCTGGAGCCCTTCAAGGAGATCGTGCAGCCGTTGGCCCCGCCGAAGGGGTGAGGCATCTCCGTCATTCCGGGGCGATGCGCAGCATCGAACCCGGAATCTATCGTGCAGCTGGGGATGAGGACAAATGGATTCCGGGCTCGCGCCAAGAGGCGCGCCCCGGAATGACAGCGTGTGGCTTGGCGAGAGTGTCAGACCGGCATAGCGGCCGATAATGCAATCCTACCCCTGTTTTGCCCGACGCCGCGAGCCGTTTCGGTAAGACAGAAAATCTTCAACCTTTTCAACCCCATCGCTACTGTGCATGGGGTTGTTTTCTCAATTTTTGCTTTGGCAGGGGCCTACCCCGCCCCCGCGCGCTTCTTCTGCCAGACGAGGTGCACCGCGCAGTTGCAGCCGGGCGGATGCGAGGCGAGATCCGCTGGGGTTTCGTCGTTCGCCGGTGTTGCCCCAAACGCCTTGCCGGTCTCATCGCGCGACGGGATGTAGTTCAGCACCGGCGCGAGCCAGCGCTCGGCTTCCGCGACGCTCATGCCCTTGCGCGCGGCGTAGTCCTCGACCTGGTCGCGCTCGATCTTGCCGACGCCGAAATAGTAGCTCTCGGGGCTGGCGAAATAGAGCCCGGACACGCTGGAGCCCGGCCACATCGCAAAGCTCTCGGTCAGCTTCACGCCGGCCGTGTTTTCGGCGTCGAGCAGCTCGAACAGCGTCGCCTTCTCGGTGTGGTCGGGCTGCGCGGGATAGCCGGGTGCGGGGCGGATGCCCTGATACTTCTCCAGGATCAGCTCGTCGTTGGACAGCGTCTCGTCCGGGGCATAGGCCCAGAACTCGCGGCGCACGCGGGCATGCATGCGCTCGGCGAAGGCTTCGGCGAGGCGATCGGCCAGCGCCTTGCACAGGATCGAGGAGTAGTCGTCGTTCGCCATCTTGAAGCGGTCGGCGACCGCGTCCTCGCCGATCCCCGCGGTGACAACGAAGCCGCCGACATAGTCGGGCACGCCGGCTGGCGCGACGAAGTCGGCGAGCGCGGCGTTAAAGCGGCCCTCGCGCTTCTCGAGCTGCTGGCGCAGCGTGTGCAGCGTTGCGATCTTCCTGGTGCGGCTCTCGTCGGCAAAGAGCGCGATGTCGTCGCCTTCGGCGTTCGCCGGCCAGAAGCCGATCGTCGCGCGCGCCCGGAACCACTTTTCCTTGACGATGGTGTCGAGCATCTTGCGTGCATCGTCATAGAGCGAGCGCGCGACCTCGCCGACCTTGGCATCGTCGAGAATGGCGGGGAAGCGGCCGGCGAGCTCCCAGGTCTGGAAGAACGGCGTCCAGTCGATGCAGTCGACCAGCTCGGCGAGATCATAGTCGTCGAAGCTCTTGATGCCGAGGAAGGTCGGCTTCACCGGCTTGTTCTTGGCGAAGTCGACCGGCACGCGGTTGGCGCGGGCAGCGGCGAGCTTGAGGCGCTTCTTGTCGGCCTGCGCGCGCAGATGCGCCTCCGAGATCTTGGCGTATTCGGCGCGGACTTCGGCCGCATAGGCCTCGCGCTTCTCGGGCGAGAGCAGCGAGGAAGCGACGCCGACAGCGCGGCTGGCGTCGTTGACATGCACGACGGGGCCGGCGCGATAGCTTGGGTCGATCTTGACCGCCGTATGCACGCGGCTCGTGGTGGCGCCGCCGATCAGGAGCGGCAGCTTGAGGCCTTCGCGCTGCAATTCGCCGGCGAAGAACGCCATCTCGTCGAGCGAGGGCGTGATCAGGCCGGACAGCCCGACGATGTCGGCCTTCTCCGCCTTCACGGTCTCGACGATCTTGGCAGCCGGCACCATCACGCCGAGGTCGATGACCTCGAAATTGTTGCACTGGAGCACGATGCCGACGATGTTCTTGCCGATGTCGTGGACGTCGCCCTTGACGGTCGCGAGCACGATCTTGCCGGCGGACGAGGAGCCTTCGGTGCCGATGCCGTTGGCGAGGTTGCGTGCCTTCTCCTCCTCCATGAACGGCATCAGCCAGGCCACGGCCTGTTTCATCACGCGCGCGGACTTCACAACCTGCGGCAAGAACATCTTGCCGTCGCCGAACAGGTCGCCGACGACGTTCATGCCGGCCATCAGCGGTCCTTCGATCACGTCGAGCGGGCGCGAGGAGTTCTTGCGGGCTTCCTCGGTGTCCTGCTCGATGAATTCAGTGATGCCGTGCACCAGCGAATGCGACAGCCGCTTCTCCACCGGCCATTCGCGCCAGGCGAGATCGGCTTCCTTGCTCTCCGTCTTCTTGCCGCGGAATTTCTCCGCGAGCGCGAGCAGGCGCTCGGACGCGCCGGGATCACGGTTGAGGACGACGTCCTCGCAGGTCTGGCGCAGCTCCGGATCGATGTCGTCATAGACGATCATCTGCCCGGCGTTGACGATGCCCATGTCCATGCCGGCCTTGATGGCGTGATACAGGAACACCGAGTGCATGGCCTCGCGCACCGGCTCGTTGCCGCGGAACGAGAAGGAGAGGTTGGAGACGCCGCCCGAGATGTGTGCGCCCGGCAGGTTCTTGCGGATCCAGCGCGTCGCCTCGATGAAGTCGACGCCGTAATTGTTGTGCTCCTCGATGCCGGTCGCGATCGCGAACACGTTGGGATCGAAGATGATGTCCTCGGGCGGGAAGCCGACCTTGTTCACGAGGATGTCGTAGGCCCGCTTGCAGATCTCGGTCTTTCGCGCGAACGTGTCGGCCTGGCCGACCTCGTCGAACGCCATCACGACCACGGCCGCACCGTGGCGGCGGGCGATTCTGGCCTCGTGAATGAACTTCTCCTCGCCTTCCTTCATCGAGATCGAGTTGACGACCGGCTTGCCCTGCACGCATTTCAGGCCGGCCTCGATCACCGAGAATTTGGAGGAATCGACCATCACGGGGACGCGGGCGATGTCGGGCTCGGCGGCGACGAGGTTGAGGAAGGTCACCATCGCAGCTTCAGAGTCGAGCAGGCCCTCGTCCATGTTGACGTCGATGATCTGCGCGCCGTTCTCGACCTGGTCGCGTGCAACCTGCAGCGCCGCGGTGTAGTCGCCGGCGGTGATCAGCTTGCGGAAGCGGGCGGAGCCGGTGACGTTGGTGCGCTCGCCGACGTTTACGAACGGGATCGCGTCGGTCAGGATGAGCGGCTCTAGGCCCGAGAGCCGCAGGCGCGGTTCGATCTCGGGCACGATGCGCGGCTTGTGCGGGGCGACGGCGGCGGCAATCGCCGCGATATGGTCCGGCGTGGTGCCGCAGCAGCCGCCGACGATGTTGACCAAACCATCGCGCGCGAACTCGCCGATCAGCCGCGCCATGTATTCGGGCGTCTCGTCATACTGGCCGAATTCGTTGGGCAGGCCGGCATTGGGGTAGGCGCAGACCAGCGTGTCGGCGACGCGGCCGATATCGGCGATATGCGCGCGCAAATCCTCGGCGCCGAGCGCACAGTTGAAGCCGATGGTGACGGGCTTGGCGTGCCGCACCGAATTCCAGAACGCCTCCGGCATCTGGCCCGAGAGCAGGCGGCCGGACTTGTCGGTGATGGTGCCCGACACCATCACGGGCATGTCGATGCCACGCTCCTCGGTGATCTCGGCGATCGCATAGAGCGCCGCCTTGGCGTTCAGCGTATCGAAAATGGTCTCGACCAGCAGCAAATCGACGCCGCCGTCGAGCATGCCACGGATCTGCTCGCCATAGGATTTGCGCAGATCGTCGAAGGTGACGGCGCGGTAGCCGGGATTGGAGACGTCCGGCGAGATCGAGGCGGTGCGGTTGGTCGGGCCGATGGCGCCCGCGACGAAACGCGGCTTGCCGTCCTCGGCCTCGACGCGGCGCGCGGCATTGCCGGCGAGGCGGGCACCTTCACGCGCCATCTCGTAGACGATGTCGGTGAGGTCGTAATCGGCCTGCGCGATCGATGTCGTCGAGAACGTGTTGGTAGCGACGATGTCGGCGCCGGCGCGCAAATAGGCGGCGTGGATGTCCTCGATCGCCTGCGGCTGGGTCAGGATCAGCAAATCGTTGTTGCCGCGCAGGTCGCGATGAAAATTCTTGAAGCGCTCGCCGCGGAAGGCAGCCTCGTCGAACTGCAGGTTCTGGATCATCGTGCCCATGGCGCCGTCGAGCACCAGGATGCGCTCGCGCGCGGCGTTGAGCAGGGCAGTTCGTTTGGCGGAAACGGGGACGGTCATTTTCTGTTACGCAGCCTTCTGGGCGCTCTTGGCGCGGATGCCGAGCAAATGGCAGATCGCGAACACGAGGTCGGCGCGGTTCATGGTGTAGAAATGGAAGGTGTCGACGCCGTGCTTGGCGAGCTTCTGCACCTGGCCGGCAGCCACCGTGGCGGCCACCAGCTTGCGGGTCTCGGCGTCGTCGTCGAGGCCTTCGAATTTCGCGGCGAACCAGTCCGGCACGGTGGTGCCGGCGCGGGTGACGAAATTGCGGGCCTGCTTGAAATTGTGCATGGGCATGATGCCCGGCACGATCGGGATATTGATCCCGCGGGCGCGGACGCGGTCGAGATAGCGGAAGTAGAGGTCGTTGTCGAAGAACACCTGGGTGATCGCGCGCGTCGCGCCGGCATCGACCTTGGCCTGCAGCGTGTCGATGTCGGCGTCGAAGTCGCGCGCCTCCGGGTGCTTCTCGGGATAGGCCGAGACCGACACCTCGATATCGCCATGCCGCTTCTTGATCCCGGCGACGAGCTCGGCCGAGCTCTGATAGCCGTCGGGATGGCTGGCATAGGGCGTGCCGATGCCGCCGGCGGGGTCGCCGCGCAGGCCGACGATGTGGCGGACGCCGACCTCGTGATAGCGGTCGACGATCTCGTCGATCTCGCCGCGCGAAGCCCCGACGCAGGTCAGGTGCGCCGCCGGCAGCAGCGCGGTCTCCTTGAGGATGCGGGCGATGGTCGCGTGGGTCCGCTCACGGGTCGAACCGCCGGCGCCGTAGGTCACCGAGACGAATTTCGGATCGAGCGGGGCCAGGCGGTTGATGGTCTCCCAGAGATTGCGCTCCATCTCTTCCGTCTTGGGCGGAAAGAACTCGAACGAGATCGCAGGCCGCTTCAGGTGCCCGTCTTGCCCGTCGGCTCGGGCAGGAATCGTCAGATCGGTCATGGCACCACTCGCTCCAGATTTGTCGCCAAAGTCTTGTCGCCAGATTTCGGCGGCCGACGGTCAGGTCTCTTGGGGCCCAAGATAAGCCAAAGGCTCGTCAATCGACAGCCCATCGCAGATGGGAAGTAGCCCACTTTTGCCAATACAAATGAAATTATCGATCGAATATTGACTTGTGTGGGAAGTGAGCGTCGATTTGAAATTTTAAATATATCAACATATTAATCGAATTGCGCGCTTGGATGGTACGAATTTCGTCGGTGGGCAGAGCGATAACATTGGTTATCTATATGTTAATTAGCCCACCGACTTGCCTCGGCAAGCCGCATCGGTTCGTGGCCCACACACGTCAGACCTGCGCCGCGGGCCCATTGTCGCCGCTGGGTCCTTCATTAGGTTAAGCCGCCATGATCCCGCTCTCCGTCCTCGATCTCTCCGTCGTCACCACAGGCACCAAGCCCGCCGCGGCGCTGCGCAACAGCATCGACCTGGCGCGCCATGTCGATGCCCTCGGTTACGTCCGCTATTGGCTCGCCGAGCACCACAACCTCGCCTCGGTCGCGAGCCCGGCGCCCGACGTCATGATTGGCCAGATCGCGGCGGTGACGAAGCATATCCGCGTCGGCTCCGGCGGGGTGATGCTGCCCAACCACGCCCCGCTGGTGGTCGCCGAGCGCTTCAAGATGCTGGAGGCGCTATTTCCCGGCCGCATCGACCTCGGCCTCGGCCGCGCTCCCGGCACCGATGGTGCCACGGCCTACGCGCTGCGCAGCCGGCTCGACCGCCGCGAGGGCGACGATTTCCTGGAGCGGCTGCACGAATTGATCCTGTGGCAGACGCGCGAATTCCCCGCGGGGCACCCCTATAACAACGTCGTCGCCATGCCCGACGATACGCCGTTGCCGCCGATCTGGCTGCTCGGCTCCAGCGATTATTCCTCGGAGCTGGCCGCCCAGGTCGGCATGGGCTTCGCCTTCGCCCATCACTTCGCCTCTCACGATGCGGTCGATGCGATGGTGCATTACCGCAACCGCTTCCAGCCCTCGGCCTGGCGCGCCGCCCCGCATGCGATCCTCGCGGTCGCCGTCATCACCGCCGATACCGACGAGGAGGCCGAACGGCTCGCCTCTTCGTTCGACCTCAACCGGCTGCGCCGCGACCGCGGTCAATATCTGCCGTTGCCGAGCGTCGAGGAGGCGCTGGCCTATCCCTATTCCGATGCCGAGCGCACCTCGATCCTGCGCAATCGTTCGCGCCTGTTCGTCGGGAGCCCCGCAACGGTGCAGAAGAAGCTGCAGCCCCTGATCGAGGCGAGCAAGCCGGACGAGCTGATGGTGATCACCGCGGTCTACGATCACGAGGCGCGGAAGACGTCCTATTCGCTGCTGGCCGAGGCGTTCGGGCTGGTGGGGCGGGCGGCCTAAGCGATTCATTGTCATTCCGGGGCGATGCGAAGCATCGAACCCGGAATCTCGAGGTTCCGGGTTCACGCTTCGCGTGCCCCGGAACGACGGCGATCAATCCTGCTGCGCTTCGCTGAACGTCGCGCGGAACGGATGAGCCGGATAAACGCCGACGATACGGAATTCGCGCGAGAAGAACTTCAGCTCCTCGATGGCGAAAGCCAGGCCCTTGTCCTCGGGGTGGCCGTCGACGTCGGCATAAAACTGCGTGGCGAAGAAATTGCCGTCGACCATGTAGCTTTCGAGCTTGGTCATGTTGACGCCGTTTGTGGCGAAGCCGCCGAGCGCCTTGTAGAGCGCGGCCGGCAAATTGCGCACGCGGAAGACGAACGTGGTGACCAGCGGGCCTGAGCCCTGCGGGGCCCATTTCGGCTCGCGCGCCAGCACCACGAAGCGCGTGGTGTTGTGGGCCTCGTCCTCGATATCCTCGGCGAGGATGTCGAGGCCGTAGATCTTGGCGGCGAGGCGCGAGGCGATCGCGGCCACCGTCTTGTCCTTGCGCTCGGAGATGTCGCGGGCGCTGCCGGCGGTGTCGGCGTGCACGATCGGCTTGATGCCGAGCTTGCGGATGATGCGCCGGCACTGGCCGAGCGCGTGCACATGGCTCTCGACGCTCTTGATGTCGCCAAGCTTGGTGCCCTTCACCGCCATCAATTGATGCCGAACGGGGAGAAACCATTCGCCGATGATGAACAGGCCGGAAGCCGGCAGCAGATGATGGATGTCGGCGACGCGGCCGGCGACGGAGTTCTCGATCGGGATCATGCCGAGATCGGCCTCGCCCGACGAGATCGCCGACAGCGCGTCCTCGAAGGTGGCGCAGGGCATCGGCTCGGCGTCGGGATAAGCCTCGACGATGGCGATGTGCGAATTGGCCCCGGGCTCGCCCTGGAACGCGATTTTCAGCTTGCTCATGTCTCAAAAGTGCTCCTGCGGCGCCTTGTAGCAGCCGCTCAGGATTTGGAAAGGATGCTGCGCGCGGTTTCCAGATCGGGCGGCGTGTCGACGCCGCGGGGCACGCTGTCGACGATCATGATGTCGATGCGCATGCCGGCTTCCACTGCCCGCAGCTGCTCCAGGCTTTCCTGGCGTTCCAGCGGGGAGGGCGGCAGCGACACGAACCGCTCCAGCGCCGCCCGGCGGTACGCATAGAGGCCGATATGGTGGTAACGCGGTCCGTTGCCGTAAGGCGCGGTGGCGCGCGTGAAATAAAGTGCCCGCAGCCGCCGCGGCCCGATCGGCGAGCCCACGGCCTTCACGACGCTGGGCGCGAGGTCCTCCTCCTCGGTGTGGATCTGCGAGGCCAGCGTCACGATGTCGACCGCCGGATCAGTAAAGGGCGGCAGCACCTCGCGGATGGTCTGGGGTGTGATGGTCGGGAAATCGCCCTGCAGATTGATCACGATCTCGGCTTTGCCCTCGGGGTCGAGCTTCTGCATCGCCTCGTGGATGCGATCCGAGCCGGAGGGGTGGTCGGCGCGGGTCATCACGGCCTCGCCGCCGTGGGCCGTGACGACGGAGGCGATCTCCGGCGTGTCGGTTGCGACCGCGACACGGCCGATGGCGGCAGCCTCGGCGCGACGCAGCACATGCACGATCATCGGCAGGCCCGCGATATCGGCGAGCGGCTTGCCGGGCAGGCGGGTGGCGGCCATGCGGGCGGGGATCAGCACCAGGATGCGAGGATCGATCATTGGGTCTAGAGATCTAGGGTCAAGGGCCTGAAAACGGAGCGTTTTCCGCACCGGGAAATGGGATGGGGACGAGCCTGAAGCCGGGTCGCTTATACGGGTTGCCAGACCCCGGGCAAACCGATATCTCAATGGCAAAACTCGGGGAAACAGTAAGGAACGTTTGATTCTCCCGAGGCTCGTCCTGGCGGCCGCCCGGCCGCTCGATCCTTCTTGCGGTGTGGGGCCTGGCCGGAAATGGACTCTTTCGAACTCAACAAGATTCTCGGTGCCGTGCTCGGCACCTGTCTCCTTCTGCTGGTGACGAGCTTCACCGCGAATGCGCTGTTCTCGCCTAAGATGCCGGAAAAGCCGGGCTTCGAGATCGCCGTCAAGGAAGATGCCGGCCACGGCAAGGAAGGCGGCGCTGCCGCCGCGGCTGCCGAGCCGATTGAAAAGCTGCTCCAGACCGCGTCCGTCGAGAAGGGCGCTGCCGCCGCCAAGAAGTGCGGCGCCTGCCACACCTTCGAGAAGGGCGGCCCGAATCGCGTCGGTCCGAACCTCTACGGCGTCGTCGGCGACCATGTCGGCGAGGGCCGCAATGGGTTTAATTTCTCGGCCGCGCTCAAGGCCAAGGGCGGCACCTGGGACTTCGAAGCTCTCAACAAGTTCATCGCCAATCCCAAGGCGGCTGTCCCTGGCACCGCGATGGGCTTTGCCGGCATTCAAAAGGATAGCGAGCGTGCCGACGTGATCGCCTATCTCAACAGCCTCTCCGACAGCCCGAAGCCGCTGCCGACTGCATCGAAGTAAGGCCTCGAGAATCTGTCTTGGAATAAACGGCCAGGCTGAAAAGCCTGGCCGTTTCGTTATCCCGGCCTCGCGGTGAGTTTATCGGGGCGTTTGGCCGCATCTGACAGGCAGTCCGGCCTTCCAAGATGAGGAAAAAGCAACATATTCGGTCGAAACCTCGCCTATATTGGGAACTTAAAGGAGTGACCCTCCTTCCAGACAGGGATGCTGATTTGGCCATTACCCGACGCGATCTCCTGCTTACCGGCACTGCAGCCGCAGCGCTTCCCGTCCTCGGTTCCGTGACGGGCGTTCCCGCCATCGGCTCGGCGCAGGCGCAATCGGCAGGTGAGCCGCAATGGCGGCACGCGCTGTCGCTGTTCGGGAAGGTCAAGTACCCCGCCGACTTCAAGCGCTTCGACTACGTCAATCCGGATGCTCCCAAGGGCGGCATCGCGCGCCAGATCGCGGTCGGCACCTTCGACAATTTCAACATCGTCGTGTCGGGCGTGAAGGGGCAGGTCGCCGGTGCGGTCGCCTTCATCTACGAATCCCTGACGACGGCCTCGCTC
>RXJC01000374.1 GCA_003963435.1 Bradyrhizobiaceae bacterium
GCTGCTGGGGCTGATGTCGCAGCTCGTCGACCTCAACAACGAAGCCTCGCGCGTGCCGCTGCGCGCGGAGGATGCGCTGGAGCATCTGGGCAAGACGGGGTGAGGGGGCGCCACGAAGAGCCTAGCGGGAGATCTCGTAGGGTGGGCAAAGGCGCCCTTGCGCCGTGCCCACGACCTTTCTCTTCGGCGAGAAATCGTGGGCACGCTTCGCTTTGCCCACCCTACGATTGCGGTGCGTGGATCAGCCGTCCTCGCCTCACATCCTCAGCAGCGCCTGCCGGTCGATCTTCCCCGTGCCCGTCTTCGGCAACTCGTCGATGAAGATCACCTCGCGCGGATATTTGTAAGGAAGCAGCTTGCCCTTGACGTAATCCTGTAGCCGCCGCGTCGCATCATGCTGGTCGACGCTGCGGCTGTTCATCACCACCACCGCCTTCAGCGTCATGCGGCGGTCCGGCAGCTCGGCGGCGAACACCGCGCATTCGCGAATCTCAGGGTGGTCGGCGAGGCAGAGCTCGACCTCGAGCGGGTAGACCCACTGGCCGGAGATCTTGATGAGATCGTCGGCGCGGCCGCGGAAGAAGTGGAAGCCGTCGGCATCCCTGACGAATCGGTCGCCGGTGTAGATCCACCCGCCTTCGCGAATGGTCTCGGCGGATTTGTCCGGCCTGTTCCAGTACAGCGGCGTGTTGGAATCGCCGCGCACCCACAAAATGCCTTCCTCGTTGTCGGCGACGTCGCGGCCGTCCTTGTCGCGCAGCGCGACCTCGTAGCCGGGAACGCGCAAGCCCGCGGCGCCGAGCTTCTTCTGCTCGGGCCGGTTGGAGAGATAGATGTGCAGCACCTCGGTCGAGCCGAGGCCCTCGACGATCTCGAGGCCGGTGAGCGTCTTCCAGCCGTTGAAGACCTCGGCCGAGAGTACTTCGGCGGCGGAGAGCGCCATGCGCAATGACGAGAAGTCCGTCTTCTCTGCGCCCTCGGCCTTGGTCAGCGACGTGTAAAGCGTCGGCAGGCCGAAGAAGACCGTCGGCCTGTACTGCGCGATCGCCGCGAAGATCGATGCCGGCTTTGGCTGGCCCGGCAGCAGCAGCGTCGCGGCTCCCGCCGAGAACGGGAAGGTGACGGAGTTGCCGAAGCCATAGGCGAAGAAGATCTTTGGCACGGAGAAGCAGATGTCGTCCGGCGTCAGCTTCAGGATGTTCTGCGCGAAGGCGAGATCGCTATAGGCCATGTCGTGCTGGAGATGCACGATGCCCTTGGGCCGCCCGGTCGATCCCGAGGAATACATCCAGAACGCCATCTCGTTGCGATTTGTGTCCGCTTCGGCCAGCTCGGCCGGGAATTGAGCGAGCCATCCCGGGGCAGAGATCGCCGCAGGCGCGGCATGGTCGCCCATCGCTCCGTTGACGACGATCAGCGTGTGCAGCCTGGTGTCCTTGCAAGCCTCCGCGTTGAAGCGTGCGCAGAATTCGGCGTCGGCCACCGCAACGGCGGCTCCGGAATCGGCGAGATAGAATTGCAGGAGGTCCTGCGGCGTCAGCGTGTTGATCAGGAGCGGCACGAAGCCGGCGCGCACCGCGCCGAAGAACGCAGCCGGATAGGCCGGCGTGTCGTCGAGGAACAACAGCACGCGGTCGCCGCGCTTCAGGCCGAGCGAAGCCAGGCCGTTGCCCCACCGGCAGGCTTCCGCGCAGAGCTCGGCATAGGTTCGCGTACCCGCGGGACCGATCAGTGCAAGCTTGTCGCCACGGCCTTTGGCGAGATTGTCGAACAGGACGCGGCTGGCGTTGTAAAGTTCCGGAACGGCAAAGCCGATCTCGCGTGCCCCCGCGCTGTCGGCGGGCACCTGGTCGTGGATCTCGTTGCTCATGCCTCGTCTCCGCCGTTCGCATTCCCTCCGTTCTCATTCCCTCCGTTCTTGGCCGCCTCGTAGCGGGCCATGAAGGCCGGCGACATCGCGCGCAGCCGGGAATCGTCGATGCGGCCGGAGCGGGTGATGTAGCTGTAGGCGAAGTCCATGACGGGGAGCTTCATGTGCTCGGCAAAGTGCTCGTACCAGAAAGCCGAGGTGCGCGCGGCATTGACCAGCTTCTGCACCACCGGTTTGCGCGCGGCCTGGTAGCGGTGCAGGGCGGTCGCAAGATGCGCATCCGATTCCAGCGCCTTGACCAGCGCAATGGCGTCCTCGATCGCAAGCCGCGTGCCCGAGCCGATCGAGAAATGCGCGGAATGCAGGGCATCGCCGAGCAGCACCATGTTCTTGAACGACCAGTGCTCGTTCCAGACCCAGGGAAAGTTGCGCCAGACCGACTTGTTGGAGACCAGGCAATGGCCGCCGAGCGTGTCCGCGAACACTTCCTCGCAGACGCCCTTGGACTGCTCGACGTCCTTGTAGGCGAAGCCATAGGCCTGCCAGGTCGCATGATCGCATTCGACTAGGAAGGTGCTCATGGTCGGCGAGTAGCGGTAGTGGTGGGCGTTGAAGGCGCCGCGGTCGGTCTTCACGAAGGTCTGCGACAGCGTGTCGAAGCGCTTCGAGGTGCCGTACCAGACGAACTTGTTGGAGGAGTAGGACAGCGAGGTGCCGAAATCGCCCTCATAGGCGCGGCGCACCAGCGAGTTCAGCCCGTCGGCAGCCACGATCAAATCGTGGCCGTTGAGCTGGTCGACGGCGTTGATCTGGGTGTCGAAGCGCGGCGTGACGCCGACATCGAGCGCGCGCTGCTGCAGGAAGCGCAGCAGCTCGAGCCGCCCGATCGAGGAGAAACCGACGCCGTCGATGGCGACGCTGTCGCCATGAAGGTTCAGCGTGATGTTCTCCCAGCTCTCCATATGCGGCGCGATCGCGTCGACCGTCTCAGGGTCGTCCGCGCGCAGGAACTCCAGCGCCTGGTCGGAGAACACGACGCCAAAGCCCCAGGTCGCGTCGGCCGGGTTCTGCTCGAACAGGTCGACTTGGTCCTCGGGGTGACGCTTCTTCCAGAGATAGGCGAAGTAGAGCCCACCGGGCCCCCCGCCAATCACGGCGATCCGCAACGTCTGCCTCCCTAATTGACAGTATACTTACTATCTAGGGGTAGACTAATGTGCTCCGGCGTCCGGCGCCAGCGGAATTATCGGCCGTGCCGGCGCGCCGCAGCTCATCATCGGACGCACGTTTTACGCGCATCCGAACCGTCAGGTCCGAATCATAGCCAAACCGCGCCGCCTTGGCTAATCACGGATCAGACGCAGCGCTTCACGTAGACGCCGTTGACCAGCACCCGGGTGCAGCGGACCACGGGTGCCGGCTTGCGGACCACGACGGCCGCGTTCGGCCCGGCGCAGCCGGCGCGATAGACGCCGCGGGCGCACACCACCGCATTGGCGTCGGTGGCCTCGAAGGTCATGGTCGCTCCGAAGGCGAGTAGCGCAGAAGCAACGAGCAGCAAGGAACGCATGTTGTCCTCCCGGTCCTGTCGTGATCGAAATCGTATATCTGCAAAGGATTTGTCGTCGCAGACGTGCGGAAAATTCATTCGCCGCACGCCGTCAAATATCGATGCGCAGTGCGCGCGCTATCGCACCGTGAAAGCCGCCAGCACGTCCCTGCACGCCGGTGACAGCGACGCCGCGTTATTCGCAAGGCATTGCATGATGCGGCCGGCGCCGACTTCGATGCCGGCGCAGATCGTGCGGATGTCGGCACCGCAGGCTGAGCGGGCCACGAAGAGCTCTTCACGCGGCCGCATCGGACGCAGCACCAGCACGGTGGGCGCAGCGGCAGGCGCTGCCGCCGCCGCTCCCGCCGCCGGCGCAGCGGTGGCCGCCGCACCGCCCCCGGTCGCGGCGCTCACCGCCTGCGCGCAGGCCGGCGAGACCTTGGCCTTGTTCTTCTCCAGGCATTCGAGCGCGGGCGCGCCGCCCGGCGGCACGCTGGCGCAGACCTTGGGGTAATCGCCGCGGCAAGAGCTTTTGATCGCAGCAAGTTGCGCGCTGCTCGGCTGCTTGGGCGCAGCAGTCTTCGGCGCCGGTGGTGCAACGGCGGGCTTCGCAGCGGGAGCTGATTCGACCTTCGGCGCGACAGGTGCCGGCGCTGGCTCAGCCTTGGGCGGGGCCGCCGCTTCCTTGGGTGCAGCTTCGGTCTTCGGCGCCGCGGGAGCGGCCTCGGTCTTCGCTGCGGCCGGCGGCGCGATCGCGCGAACCGCGGTCTGGCATCCCGACGAGAGGCTCGACATGTTCTTCTGCAGGCACTGGAACGCTTCCGTGCCGCCGGGCGTCACGCTCGAGCAGTGCGCCATGAAGTCGGAGCGGCACGCGGACCGGATCGCGCTCTTCTGAGCATCGGTCGGCGCCTGCGCGTAGGCTCCTGTTGCAGTTGCGAAAAGTGCCGCCGCCAGCAACGCCTTGCGCGTTGAGACTTGTTTCAACGTGTTGAACACCTGGATGAATTCCTGCCCCTGTCGATATCGTTCGACGCTTAATCTTCGACGCGCAATCAAAGTCGTGCAATCGTAATCGCCGCGAGTGATGCCTCGCGAAAGATATCATTGGCAGCTTCGGACGCTACCGCAAGTAGATTATGCCGGCGCGGCGACGATGCGCCGACATCGTCAGAGCCGGATCATGCGCTTGCCGCGGTTCTCGCCCGCGAGCAATCCGATCAGCGCCCTTGGCGTGTTCTGCAATCCGTCGATGATGTCTTCCTGCACCTTCAGCCTGCCGGATTTGACCCAGCCCTGGAGATCGGCGAGTGCGCGCGGGCTCTCCTTCATGTAATCCATCACGATGAAGCCCTGCATGACCAGCCGCTTCACCACGATCAGGCCGGGCACACCGCGCGGTCCGTGCGCCGATGGCGTGCCGTCATATTGCGAGATCGCGCCGCAGCATGCGATGCGGCCGTAATTGTTCATCTGCGGCAGGCAGGCTTCGAGAATGTCGCCGCCGACATTGTCGAAATAGACGTCGATGCCCTTAGGGGCGGCGGCGCGCAACGCCTTGAACACCGCGCCGTCCTTGTAGTCCACGGCGGCATCGAAGCCGAGCTCGGAGGTCAGCCAGTTGCACTTGTCCGCGCCGCCGGCGATGCCGACCACGCGGCAGCCTTTGATCTTGGCGATCTGTCCGACGATCGAGCCGACCGAGCCTGCCGCCGCGGACACCACGACCGTCTCGCCCTCCTTGGGCTTGCCGATCTCGAGCAGGCCGAAATAGGCGGTGAGGCCGGCGATGCCGAACACGCTGAGCAGATGCGTCATCGGCTCGAGCTTCGGCATCTTGGTGAGATGCTTTGCGGCCACCGCGGCAAATTCCTGCCAGCCGGTGTCGCCGAACACGATGTCGCCGGGAGCTAGCTCGGGCGCCTTGGAGCTGACGACTTCGGCAATGGCGCCGCCGGCCATGACGCTGTTGGCCTCGACCGCGGAGCGGTAGGTCGCGCCGTGCATCCATGCGCGGTTGGCGGCGTCGAGTGAAATGTATCGCACGCGCAGCAGGGCCTCGCCGTCTTTCGGTTCCGGCATTGCGCCGTCGACCATCTTGAAGTGCTCGGGACCGAGCTTGCCGCTGGGTTTTTCGACCAGCAGGATCTGGCGATTGACGTTGCCGCTCATGGCGTTTCCTTCTCTGTCTTGACGATTATTGATGCAGCCTTCGCAAACGAAACGTGCAGGCCGCATGTGTTGTGCGCTGCGTGAAGGCTAGTGCGGCACGTTCCATTTCACAACGGGAACATCCTGAAAACGCGATCACACGCAAAGCGTGTTGCGTCGCTATCATATCTGCGACATCATGAAGCGCCGGCGTACGCGGGGGTCAACGATGTCCAACAGGTTTACGCAATACATTCTGGCGGCGATGGTGCTCGGCATCATCGTGGGGGCGGCGATCTACAGCTTTCTGCCCGACACGCGCGCCGAGTGGGCCTCCGCCATCAACCTGATCGCCATGATGTTCCTGCGCCTGATCAAGATGATCATCGCGCCTCTGGTGTTCGCGACCCTGGTCGGCGGCATCGCCCATATGGGATCCGGCGCCAAGCTCGGCCGCATCTTCGCCAAGACCATGGGCTGGTTCGTCAGCGCCTCCTTCGTCTCGCTGCTGCTCGGCCTGATCATGGTCAATCTGCTGCAGCCCGGCGCGAATTTCCCGGGCACGCTGCCTGCGGCGGGACAATCGACCGGCCTGCCGGTGTCGGCCTTCTCGATCGAAAAATTTCTCACCCACCTGATCCCGACCTCGATCGCGGATGCGATGGCGCAGAACGAGATCCTGCAGATCGTCATCTTCGCCGTGTTCTTCTCGGTGGCGATGGGCGCGATGCCCGAGCGGTCCAAGCCGATCCTGGCGCTGATCGACGACATCAGCCACATCATGCTGAAGGTGACGAGCTACGTGATGCTGTTCGCGCCGCTCGCGGTGTGGGCCGCCATCACCGCGACGGTCGCCAAGAACGGTCTTGCCGTGCTCTGGAAGCTCGTCGTCTTCATGGGCGGCTTCTATCTCTCGCTGATGATCCTGTGGGCCATCCTGGTCGTCGTCGGCTTCATCGTGATCGGGCCACGCTACAGTCATCTGTTGAAGCTGATCCGCGAACCCCTGATGATCGCGTTCTCGACCGCGAGCTCGGAGGCGGCCTATCCGAAGACGCTGGAGGGGCTCAACCGCTTCGGCGCCTCGTCGCGGATCTCGAGCTTCGTGCTGCCGCTCGGCTATTCCTTCAACCTCGACGGCACGATGATGTACTGCACCTTCGCGAGCATCTTCATTGCGCAGAGCTATCAGATCGAGATGTCGCTCGGTACCCAGCTCGCGATGCTGGCGACGTTGATGATCACCTCCAAGGGCGTCGCCGGCGTGCCGCGCGCGTCTCTCGTCGTGATCGCCTCGACCTTGGCGCAATTCAACATCCCCGAGGCGGGCCTGTTGATGATCATGGGCATCGACACCTTCCTCGACATGGGCCGCAGCGCCACCAACGTGATCGGCAACACGCTGGCGACCTCGGTCGTGGCCAAATGGGAAGGCGAGCTCGGGCCCGAGCATGCGATGGGGCCGGGCGACGCCGTGCCCGAGGACATGGTGCCGGGCGAGGTGCCCGTCATGGCCGGCCATGGGTAGGAGCGAACCATGGGCCAGACATCGGCGAGGTGGCTGACCGCGAGCCGTCTGGAGCTTGCAGCCTCGTTGCTCGCGACCGCCTTGCTCGCAACCTCCCTGTTCGCGACCTCGGCGCTCGCGCAGGCGGGCAGCGAAGGGCTCAGCCCGACGCTGTCGGCGATCAAGACGGCGCATACCGTGCGGCTCGGCTATCGCGAGAGCTCGCCGCCGTTCTCCTTCCTCGACCAATCGGGCCGTCCGATCGGCTACAGCCTCGAGCTCTGCGAGGCCATCGTCGAGGAGATCGGCGTCGAGGTCGACGATCCCAACCTCAGGATCGACTACGTCAAGGTCACCTCGGACGACCGCATCGACGCC
>RXJC01000592.1 GCA_003963435.1 Bradyrhizobiaceae bacterium
GGCCTCGGATTCCTCCACCAGCGGGCAGATCCAGTAGACCAGCTTGCCGGCTTCGAGCGCACGGCCGACGCCGTCCATGACCTCGCCGAGCCGGCTCATCGCGACGGCGCGGGTGTCGATCGGCTGGCGGCCGGCCGGCTTCTCGCGCAGCTCGGAGATGTCCATGTCGCCGAAATAGGTCAGAACCAGCGTGCGCGGGATCGGGGTGGCGCTCAGCACCAACACATCGACGGCTTCGCCTTTGGAGGTCAGCGCGAGCCGTTCGCGAACGCCAAAGCGGTGCTGCTCGTCGACGATCGCGAGCGCAAGGTCCTTGAAGATCACATCGTCCTGGATCAGCGCGTGAGTGCCGACGAGCAGGTCGATCTCGCCTGCGGCGAGCTGCGTGATGATCTCACGCCGTTCCTTGCCTTTCTCGCGGCCGGTGAGGATCGCAACCCGCATCCCCGCGCGTTCGGCGAGCGGGGCAATGGTCTTGATGTGCTGCCGCGCCAGGATTTCAGTCGGCGCCATCAGCGCCGCCTGCTTGCCGACCTCGGCGACCGCGGCGGCCGCAAGCAGGGCGACCACGGTCTTGCCGGAGCCGACGTCGCCCTGGAGCAGCCTCAGCATGCGCACCGGCTGCTTCAGGTCTTCGGCGATGGCCGCCGCAGCGCTGCGCTGGGACGGCGTGAGCGCATAGGGCAGGGCGTCGATGATCTGATTGCGAAGATGCCCGTCGCCGGCATTGCGCACGCCGGCGGGACGGCGGAGTTGCGCGCGGATCAGGGCCAGCGCCAATTGCCCGGCCAGAAGCTCGTCGAACGCAAGGCGCGACCAGAACGGCTGGTCCGGCAGGATGTCCGTCAACTCGACCGGCTGGTGCACGCGGGTGAGCGCCTCCGCGATCGGCGGGAAATTGCAGCGGCGCATCACCTCCGGACTGATCCATTCCGGCAGGGCCGGCAACTTCTGCAAGGCCTGCGCGATCGCGCGGCGCAGCGAGCCGAGCGCGAGGCCCTCCGTCAGGGGATAGACCGGATCGATGCCGGAGAGTTTTGAGATCGCCTCCTCGTCGAGCACGCGGTCGGGATGCACGATCTGCGGGATGCCGTCGTACATCTGCAGCGTGCCGGAGACGAAGCGCTTCTCGCCGACCGGCAGCAGCTTCTCGACATAGCCGGGCTTGGCGCGGAAGAAGGTCAGCACGACGTCGCCGGTGTCGTCACTGGCGTAGACCAGATACGGCGCGCGCGCGTTGCGCGGCGGGGGCGGGCGGTGACGGTCGACGGTAACCTCCAGCGTCACCATGGTTCCCTGCACGGCGTCACGGATCTTCGGCCGGGCGCGGCGGTCGATCACCTGGCTCGGCAAATGCAGCAAGAGATCGACCAGCCGCGGCGTCTCGCTGCGGCTGAGCAGATACTGCAGCAGCTTGTCCTGCTTCGGACCGACGCCGGGCAGGCTGGTTACGGCAGCAAACAGCGGATTGAGCAGGCTGGGGCGCATCAAGGGAATCTAAGATTGTTCCTCGCCGTCATGCCCGGCTTTATGCCGGGCATCCACGTCTTTTTTTCGGCCCGACGTGGATGGCCGGGACAAGCCCGGCCATGACGGATTGGAGGGACGAACTGCCGCAACAAAGGGCTGACAGAGCCACCTCGAATAGCTATATCAGCCCCGCCCGGCACGTCCGGGCTTTCTGCGTTTGACTGGATTTGAGACATGACGGGAACGACACGATCGAGCGGCGGGCTGGACGATCGCCGCAAGCGGCTTCTGTTCCATTGCTGGCACCGCGGCACGCGCGAGATGGACCTGATCCTCGGCCGCTTCGCGGATGCCGAGATCGGCAATCTGTCGGATGACGAGCTGACCCAGCTCGAGGCGCTGCTCGAGGTCAACGATCCCGATCTCTATGCCGCCATCGCCGGCGACAAGGTGCTGCCGGCTGGGGTCACCGGCGCGCTGTTTGCCCGCATCAAGGCCTATCCGATTGCGGACGACGGCGTATGAAACCGGGAATGAAGTCTCCGGCCGAGCTGCTCGCGCCCGGCCGCGCGCTGACGCTCGCCAATGTTGCCGAAGGCGCCGAGGGGCTCGTCGTCTCCGATCTGGCGCGCGCCATCGCGGCGCGGCCGAAGAAGCCGCCGGTCAGCCTCGCCGTGGTTTGCCGCGACGGTCCGCGCATGCAGCAGCTCGAACGCGCGCTGCAGTTCTTCGCCCCCGATCTGCCGGTGCTGACTTTCCCGGCCTGGGACTGCCAGCCCTATGACCGCGTCTCGCCGCATGGCGGCATCCTGGCGCAACGCCTGACCACGCTGGCGCGCCTCGCGCCCCTGACAGGAAGCGACAAGCCCCTGATCGTGCTGACCACGGTGAACGCCATCGTGCAGCGCGTCCCCGCGCGCGAACTCGTCGCGGCGCAGGCGCTGTCGGTTGCACCCGGCAACGTCGTGCCGATGGACACTGTCGTCGCCTGGCTCGAGCACAACGGCTACAACCGCTCCTCGACCGTGCGCGAGCCCGGCGAATATGCCGTGCGCGGCGGCATCCTCGATCTGTTTCCGGCCGGTCTCGACCAGCCCGTACGGTTCGACTTCTTCGGCGACAGCCTGGAATCGATCCGCACTTTCGATGCCGAGACCCAGCGCACGCTGCTCGACATGCGCGCGCTCGATCTGGTGCCGGTCTCGGAATTCCAGCTCGTCACCGATACCATCCGCAGATTCCGCATGGGCTACGTCGCCGAGTTCGGCGCGCCCGAGCGCGACGATGCGCTGTACGAGGCCGTCAGCGAAGGCCGCCGTCATCCCGGCATGGAGCATTGGCTGCCGCTGTTCCAGGACCGGATGGACACGCTGTTCGACTATCTGCAAGGCGCAGCCGTCGCGATCGAGCCGCAGGCCGAGGATGCGGTCCGCGAGCGCTTCAAGCAGATCCAGGACTATTACGAGGCGCGCCGCGAGGCGATGGAGCATCCCGGCGGCGGCGCGATCTACAAGCCGCTGCCGCCGGATCGGCTCTATCTCACCGACGCGGAATGGGCCAAGCGCCTCGGCGACATCCCGCTGGCGCGGCTGACGGCGTTCTCGGTGCCGACCGACGGCATCAGTGTCGTCGATGCCGGCGCGCGCAAGGGCCGCGACTTCGCGCCGGAGCGCAACGACACCACCGTCAACGTGTTCGAAGCCGTGGTCAGCCATGTCATGGCGCTGCAGGCGCAGCGCAAGAAGGTCGTCATCGCGCTGTGGAGCGAAGGCTCGCGCGACCGCATGACCTCGATGCTTCGCGACCACAAGCTCGCCCACACCACCAGCGTCAATTCCTGGCGCACCGTGCAGGCGACCCCGCGCAACGAGACCATGCTCGCCGTGCTCGGCCTGGAGAGCGGTTTCGAGACCGACGAGATCGCTGTGATCAGCGAGCAGGACATTCTGGGCGACCGCCTGGTGCGGCCGCGCAAGGCCAGCCGCAAGCTCGACAATTTCATCTCGGAGGTGACGAGCCTCGCTGCTGGCGACATCGTCGTCCACGTCGACCACGGCATCGGCCGCTTCATCGGACTGCAAACCCTGGACGTCGCCGGCGCGCCGCACGACTGTCTCGAATTGCACTATGCCGCCGAGACCAAGCTGTTTCTCCCGGTCGAGAACATCGAGCTGCTGTCGCGCTACGGCTCCGACCAGACCAATGTCGAGCTGGACAAGCTCGGCGGCTCGGGCTGGCAGACCCGCAAGGCGAAACTCAAGAACCGCATCCGCGAGATCGCGGGCGAATTGATCAAGATCGCGGCCGAGCGCATGCTGCACGAGGCGCCGAAATTGCCGGTGCAGCCCGGCCTCTATGACGAGTTCTGCGCGCGCTTCCCCTATGACGAGACCGAAGACCAGCTTGGCGCCATTGAGTCCACGCTGAAGGATCTCGAGAAGGGGCGCCCAATGGACCGCCTGATCTGCGGCGACGTCGGCTTCGGCAAGACCGAGGTGGCGCTGCGCGCCGCCTTTGCCGTCGCGCTCGACGGCAAGCAGGTCGCGGTCGTGGTGCCGACCACGCTGCTGGCGCGTCAGCACCATCGGACGTTCAGCGAACGCTTCAAGGGCTTCCCGGTCAACGTCGCGCAGGCCTCGCGGCTGATCCCCACAAAGCAGCTCAACGAGGTCAAGAAGGGCCTTGCCGACGGTTCGGTCGACATCGTTGTCGGCACCCACGCGCTGCTGGGCAAGACGATCAAGTTCCGCGACCTCGGCCTCGTGATCGTCGACGAGGAGCAGCACTTTGGCGTGACTCACAAGGAGCGGCTGAAAGCGCTGCGGGCCGAGGTGCACGTGCTGACGCTGTCGGCAACGCCGATCCCGCGCACGCTGCAGCTGGCGCTGACCGGCGTCCGCGAGCTCTCGATCATCGCTTCGCCGCCGGTGGATCGCCTCGCGGTCCGCACCTTCGTCGCTCCGCATGATCCCTTGATGATCCGCGAGGCGCTCTTGCGCGAGCGCTATCGCGGCGGCCAGGCCTTCTACGTGGTGCCGCGCATCGACG